>ONLT01000126.1 GCA_900318755.1 uncultured Eubacteriales bacterium | reverse complement strand
CTGCTTTTTGAAATGCAAAAATCAGCTCATCACGAAGATATCGGTCATCCTCCGCAATTACAATCCGTTTCAAGCGCCCACCTCTTTTCTGCCTGAACGCGCGGAAATGCGGCCGGCACATTTTTCCCCCTCCCCGCGGCGGTTCAGGATCCCCTGCTGAAAATTTCAATCTGCCGGATTTCTCTTGCCGCGTTCCGCTTTACGATCCGGATGTACAGAAGCTCAAATCCCGCGAACACCGCCATCGCCAGTGCACAAAGTCCCGCGATTCCCGCCGCAGATGTTCCGTATGGGATCTGCAGGAAACCGCTGAACATTGCCCGGACTGCAAAAATGCTGCTGATCAGAGCCGGTACCGACACCATGAGAAAATACACGGAGATCTGCCGGTTCACCGACTCTGCCACGTTCCTGCCCTCCGCGCCGATCATAGAGAGAATCTCATACCGCCGGATGTTTTCCCGCTGCCCGATCATAAATTTCAGCCCGATCACCGTATTGGCAATCAGCCATAAAAGGATGCCGAGATAGATCGTCAGATAGCCTGATGCGACCCGATAGAACAGCGTCCTTCCGATTCCGCCGAGGAAACTGTCGTATTCAATTCCTGTCCGGGAAAGAAGCTCCGACATGTTCTGTTCCGCCTGCATCAGGCCCGTCTTTTTGATCACGGAATCTCTGAGCTGTGCGTTCGTACAGTAGGGATCGCTGCTTTTTGCAAGCTGCCGGTAAAGACCGTCCGGAACGATCAGCGCGGCGGAAAGCGTGATGGAGCGGTCGGCAACCACATTATCCGTATAAAGTTCCGGCAAAACCCGGTACCATCTGCCGTCAATTCCGATGGAAACGCCCTTCTGAATCGCCCCGTTCAGAATTCTTCCGTAATCTCCCGCGCCGGAAAGGGACGAAAAGACCGCGACTTCCCCGTCCGAAAGAGAAATGGCCGTTTTCCCGAGGCCGGAACGTATTTGATTGTAGGAACGGACGTTTATCACATACCGGATACCGGGATTCTCCGCGATCATTTCGCCGGTGCCGTTTTCATCACGCAGCGACCGCAGTGCCTCTTTCATTTCAGAGAGATCAAATGCATCCGGCATATCCTCTTCATACTGTCTCTTTACGTCTGAGAGGTACAGCGGATACGAATTCTGCGTCAAATCGGAAATTTCTTTTTGAGAGAGCGTCTCCTCAATTTTTTCCTGCGGCCCGAAAAGAGAAAAGTCCACACTTCTGGCATCCTGAGATCGTTCGGAACCGACCGCGACCCCGAACGAAACACACGCCATCGCCGCCATTAACAGCAGGGAGGCAACTGCAAGCGGCCTGTGCTGTGACAAAACATGCTCCTGCACCTGGCGCGCCGTAAAGGTCCAGAGGCCCGTCTTCGTCATCCTCCGGTTCCGGATGAATTTTCCCAGAAAACCGCCCAGACCGCGGTACATCAGAAACGTTCCGGAAATCCAAAGAACCACGGTCAGAACCGTCACCTCGAAAGAAAGGGTACGCAGTCTGAAAACGGCAAGATAATATCCGCCGGTCAGCAGCAGACATCCTGCGAAAAAAAGCCCCGCACTCTTCCTGCCCGAAGAGACCGTCTGTCTTTCCGTATTGTCAGCCCTGATCAGCGTCCCGGGCTCCGCCGTGACAATTTTCACGCTGAGAACAGCCATGGAGAGGAACTGGACAAGAACGAATCCGGCTATGGTCCATAGAATCGCTGCGCCGGAAAACGTGAAGGTATGACCGATCACCCCGAGTCCTGCAATTCTGGCCGTAACGAGGCTGATTCCCTCGGTCAGAAACAGCGCGATCGGAATCCCGGCCGCAAGTGCGAGGATGCTGTTCAGAAGCGTCTCGCCAAAAAGCATGAAAAGTAGACGGCCTCTTCTCATCCCCATCATCAGATAAAGGCCGAATTCCTTTCTGCGTCTTGACAGGTGATAACGGCACGCAAAAAACACCATGAAAAACACAAAGAAAAGAGAAACTCCGTACACAACCGGGAGAAGCATCAGCAGCTTCCCGACCGCGTCACTCTCGACGGTTTTTAAAAACCGCATGACATCCTGGCTTCCGAGGGAAAGAAGCGTGTAAAACGCAACAATCGCGATCACAAGCGACGCAAAATATAAGCTGTTTCCTTTCCGGTTTTTTTCGGCGGTGCGCCTGATCTGCTTAAAGAACATTTGCGCTCCCCCCTCCCAACTGTGCCGTGACTGCGGCAATCCGGTCATAGAAAGCGGCATTTGATT
Source organism: uncultured Eubacteriales bacterium (assembly GCA_900318755.1). Lineage (GTDB taxonomy): Bacteria > Bacillota > Clostridia > Lachnospirales > Lachnospiraceae > CADBRN01. Next base: position 7,460 of record ONLT01000126.1, on the reverse strand, counting down.
CCCTGTGAACATCTCTGCGCAGCTCATGAAAGAGACATCCGTCCTGAATAAACAGAATTCTTGAACAGAAGCTGGCTGCGTTCGGGTCATGAGTCACCATGACAATCGTTTTTCCCTGATCCCGGTTCTCGTCCGCCAGTTTTTCCATCAGATTCCTTGCGTTTCTGCTGTCCAGCGCGCCTGTCGGCTCATCCGCAAGCAGAATATCCGGATCGGAAATCAGCGCCCTTGCCGCCGCGGCTCTCTGCTTCTGACCGCCGGACATCTGTGAGGGGAATTTATCAAGTACTTCCTCAATATCCAGCCGGCCGGCGATTTCTTTTATTTTCGATTCCGCCTGTTTTTCCGAAATGCCGTGCAGCGAAAGAGGAAGGGCAATATTTTCTCCGGCCGTGAGATTGTCCAGAAGTTCAAACTCCTGAAACAGGCAGCCGATCTTTCTTCCCCTGTAATCCGCAAGTGCCTTCTCCCGAAACGACGACAGCTCTTCTCCCTTTAAGATCACCGTTCCGGAAGTCGGCCGGACTATGGTGGCGATGCAGTTTAACAGCGTCGTCTTTCCGGAACCGCTGGGCCCCATGACCCCCAGAAATTCTCCCTCCAGAACGTCAAAGGAAATACCTCTGAGCGCCTCCGTCCTGCTGGCGCCTTTTCCATACGTTTTTTGCAGATTTTTCACCTGTAAGATTACGCTCATAACGGGTACCACCATCCTTTCATAAGACCATTGTAATGGTGGAAATCCCGTTCTGCCACTTACAGTTGATGTAAGGTTTCTCTCTGACCGGATCGTGATCCGCCTTCAAAGACGGGTCAGATCAGTTTCGCGACGTCGTTGTAACAGACGAATACCATCAGCACCATCAGCGCCGCAAACCCGATGAAGTGGATCTTCCCCTCCAGCTCGCGGTTTACCGGCCTGCGCCGGATCGCCTCGATGATCAGGAATACGAGCCGTCCGCCATCAAGTGCCGGCAGCGGAAGAAGATTCATCACGCCCAGGTTCGCCGAGATCAGGATTGTGAACTGCAGCAGCTCCAGGAAGATCTCCAGAGCGCCGTACTGTTTCGCCTGATTATAGACCGAGCCCACCGCCGAGACGATTCCGACCGGTCCCGACATCTCCCGCACCGTGAACACCCCGGTGATCAGCGAGACGAGGGATTTAAACGTCACGTGGATCCAGTATCCGGTTTCCTTAATGCCGTCGACGATGATCTTCGGAAAGTATGTGCTGACCCGCTGCGTTCCCAGCATAAAGCCGGTCGATGCGACCGTGGAGCGCACCGGCGTCACCTTTACGTCAAACGTCCGGGTGCCGCGCCGGATCGTCAGCGTCACCTCAGCCCCGTCCATCGGATGCTGTTCGTTGTACGTCTGAAGATCGGACGCGGTCTGAATCTCCGTCCCGTTCACTCCGACGATAAGATCGCCGACCAGAAGACCCGCTTCACGCGCCGGCATATTTTTCTCCAGCTGCGTGATCTCCGCCGCGTCGTCGTCTCCCGCCGAGTAGGAGTAACCCATCCGGTAATACTCCTCGAGGTCCGGCTGATACACGACTGAATGCTTCTTCCCGTCCCGGACGTATGTCAGATGAACCGCGTCCTTCGGGATCCCGTCGATCGACATATCGACTGTGATCTCGCTGATATTCGCGATGCCGTTCCCCTCATACTTCACAATCTCATCGCCGGCCTGAAGTCCCGCGGTTTCCGCCGCAGATCCCTTTGTGACCTCCGAGATCAGAGCCGGCCGCGTTCCGGAAATCCCGATCAGGATCATCGCCATGAGAAACGCCAGGATAAAGTTGAAAACCGGACCCGCGGCGACGACGAGAATTCTCGCGAGAGGAGACGCGCCGTTGAATGTGCCGGGCGCATCCTCGTCCGCTTCATCCTCGCCCAGCATCGCGCAGGAACCGCCGAAAGGGATCGCTTTCCAGGAATAACGGGTCTCTCCCTTCTGAAACGAGAGAATTCTCGGGCCGAATCCCAGCGAGAATTCCGTGACGACGATATGGTTCGCCTTCGCGAGAAGAAAATGGCCGAGCTCATGAAACATGATCACGATGCTCAGGATCAGAACGGCCAGAAGTATTCCTGCCATAGATTACCACCTTTCCAGAATTGATTTCCGCACGTCCGACTCGACTGACAGAATCGTTTCCAGATCCGGATCCGGCACCGCCGGAAACCGTTCCATCGACTCGCGGATGATCCTGTAAATATCAGGGAAACGGATCCGGTCAGCGAGAAACAGCGAGACCGCCTGCTCGTTTGCCGCGTTCAGAACGGTCGGCATGGATCCGCCGATCCGGGCCGCGCGGACCGCCAGCGGAAGCCCCTCGAATGTTTCCGTGTCCGGCTCTTCCAGCTCAATCGACGAAATTTTCCGGAAATCCATGCGCTCTCCCATCAGGCCCCGGCGCTCCGGGTAATAAAGCGCGTACTGGATCGGAAGCCGCATGTCCGGCGTCCCGAGCTGCGCCATCACGGCGCCGTCCGAAAATTCTACCATCGAATGAATGATGCTCTGCGGCTGCACGAGGACCTCAATCCGGTCCAGCGGCACGTTGAAGAGCCACCTCGCCTCCATCACCTCGAGGCCCTTGTTTACAAGCGTCGCGGAGTCGATCGTGATTTTCGCACCCATGTTCCAGTTCGGATGTTTCAGTGCGTCCTTCTTCGTTACATCCGCGAGCTGCTCCCGGCTCATGCCGCGGAACGGTCCGCCGGACGCCGTGATTAAAAGACGGGAAATCCGGCTTCTGTCGTTCCCCCGCAGGCACTGAAAAATCGCCGAGTGCTCCGAATCGACCGGGAGAATCCGCACGCCGTTCTCCACGGCGAGCGGCATGATCAGATGGCCGGCCGTCACCAGCGTCTCTTTGTTCGCGAGGGCGATATCCTTTCCGGCACGGATCGCCGCCATCGTCGGGCGGATGCCGATCATGCCGACGATGGCCGTCACGAAGCAGTCCGTCTCCGGCATCTCCGCCAGCTCAATCATGCCGTCCATCCCCGGGACGACCTTTACGTCCGTATCGGCGAGCCGGATTTTCAGATCGGCCGCGGCCTTTTCATCATAAACCGCCGCGAGACGCGGGCGAAATTCACGCGCCTGCCTCTCCATCTCATCGATATGATGCCCCGCCGCAGAGATGCCGGCGAGGGTTATGTCCCCGTTCTTTCTGATCACATCGATCGTCTGCCGGCCGATTGACCCGGTCGAACCGAGAATCGCGATCGTTTTCATACGTTTGCCTCCGATTCCTGATTATACAGGATAGTTGTGTCGAAAATCTGATCACTTCTCCCTGAAACGGGAGCGCCTCCGCGGTCAGATCAGGACAAGCGACAGGAAATAGATGATCGGCGCCGTAAAAATCACGCTGTCGAACCGGTCCAGTACGCCGCCGTGGCCGGGGATCAGTTTCCCGTAATCCTTGATCTGTACGTTCCGCTTGATCGCGGAAGCCGCGAGATCGCCAACCATGGAAATCAGCGCGCCGATCCCGCAGATGATCGCGTAAACCAGCACCGGCCCGCCTGTAAATAATGCGTAGATAACGCCGAGTATGACCGCGCCCGCCACGCCGCCGACTGCGCCCTCCGTCGATTTTTTCGGGCTCAGAACCGGCGCCATCTTATGCTTTCCGAACAGTCTTCCGACACAGTACGCGCAGGTGTCGCAGCCCCAGGAACAGAGAAAGATCAGCCAGACGTGGTAGTATCCGCCCGGCAGAATTCTCGTCTTGTAAATATAGGAAAGCATCACCGCAACGTAAACAAGCGCGAAGAAACAGGCCATCACCCGTTTCGCCTCATAGCGCGGAAATGAGAAGACATAAACGAACATGATAAGCACAAGCGCAGCGACGATCGACAGCACAAGATATTCCTTATTTCCGATGCGCAGCGCGATGTAATACAGAATCACCCCCAGGTAGCCGGCCAGTTCAAGGCGCGATACGCCCTGATCCTTCTGCCGGACGCCGCAGGCGCGGTAGAGTTCGAACGCTCCGATCAGAGACAGAGCCAGCACCGTAAAATACAGTACCCAGCCGCCGCTGATGATCGTGACAAGTGCAATTGCTACCAGAATAATTCCGCTGATCAGCCTTGTAACAAACATTGCGCTTCCTCCCTATTTCGCATTTCCGAACCGTCTGTCGCGGTGATTATAATAGTCGATCGCCCGATCAAGCTCAGCCCGGTCAAAGTCGGGCCAGGCGACGTCGGTGAAATAAAATTCCGTGTAGGCGAGCTGCCAGAGAAGAAAATTCGAGATCCGCTTCTCGCCGCCCGTGCGGATCATCAGATCCGGATCCGGGATCCCTCCCGTATCCAGCCGCTCAGCGATCATCTCCTCAGTCACGGGTCCTTCCGGAAGTTTTCCGGCCCGGGCATCCGCCACGAGCGAGTTCACGGCGCGGGCGATCTCGTCCCGGCCGCCGTAATTGAGCGCGATCTGGAAATCCATCCGGTCATACGCCCTCGTCACATCCTCCAGCACCGCGATCCGGTCCTGAATATCCTGCGGAAGTCCCGCCTTGTCCCCGATGATTCGGACCCGCATATGACGCTTGTGCGCGCTCTTCTCAATCCTCACCAGGTATTTCCGGAACAGATTCATCAGCGTCCGGACTTCCTCCTCGGCACGTTTCCAGTTCTCGGTGGAAAACGCGTAAACCGTCAGGTAGCGGACGCCCATGTCCGCGATCGTGTTGCACATTTTTTCCAGCACATCCGTGCCGACGATGTGCCCGTAGCTCCTGGGCATGCCGCGGCGTTTCGCCCAGCGCCCGTTTCCGTCCAGAATAATCGCGATATGATTCGGCAGTTTCTGCTGCTCGGCCATGCTAAAACCTCCCCGTCCCGAAGGATCCATGCGAAAAAGCGGCATCCCCGACAATTGATCGGACCATGCCGCTTTCTGTTCCGTCTGTTTTACCGGTTCAGACCGTCATAACCTCTTTGACCTTCGCCTCAACCGCGGCATCGATCTTCTTGATGTACTGATCCGTGAGTTTCTGCGTGTCGTCCTCAAGATCCTTGATCTCGTCCTCGGAGATGTCCCCGGTCTTCTTCAGCTTCTTGAAGCCATCCATCGCCTCGCGCCGTACATTTCTCACCGCGACCTTCGCTTCCTCGCCCTTTTTTTTGACGTCCTTCGCGATCTCTTTGCGGCGCTCCTCCGTGAGCTCCGGGAACACAAGACGGACGCTCTTCCCGTCGTTGTTGGGGTTGATTCCCAGCTCCGACGTCTGAATCGCCTTCGTGATTTCCTTGATCAGCTTCGGCTCCCAGGGCTGGATCTGGATGATGCGCGCCTCGGGAACGGTGATGTTCGCCACCTGCTGCAGCGGCGTCTGCGTGCCGTAGTAGTCGATGGTGATCCGGTCGAGCACGTGGGGGTTTGCGCGTCCCGCGCGGATCGCGCCGAGCTCCTCCCCGAGCGTATCGAGCGTTCTCGTCATCTTGTGATCGTAGCTTTTGATTCGTTCGTCCATAAAAACCTCCTCTGTCGGAATTGCGGTCCGTCCGCCCCTGCCGGAATCAGACCGTGACCCTCGTGCCTGTCACAATGCCGTGCGCCGCGTTAATGATGCTGTTTTTTTCGTTCAGCGCAAACACCAGCATCGGCATTTTATTCTCCATCGCCAGAATCGAAGCGGTCATGTCAACCACCTGAAGCTTCTTCTCAATGACCTCTCCGATGGAAACCTCGTCATATTTCTTCGCGTCCGGATTGTCCTTCGGATCCGAGTCATATACGCCGTCCACCGCCTTTGCCAGCAGGATCGTATCCGCTTCGATCTCGATCGCGCGCAGGACGGTCGCCGTGTCGGTGGAAAAATACGGGTGACCCGTTCCGCCCGCGAAAAACACGACCATGTTATGGTTCAGATATTTCTCCGCGCGGTCCTTTGAAAACAGCTTGGTGACTCCTCCGATCTCCATCGGCGTGAGCACGGCCGTCATCAGACCCTGCGAGCGGAAAATCTCGGATGTATAGATGCAGTTCATCACCGTCGCGAGCATTCCGATCTGATCCGCCTTGACGCGGTCAATGTTTTTGCTGGAGCGGCCGCGCCAGAAATTTCCTCCGCCGATGACGACGCCGACCTGAATGCCTTCGTCCACCAGCTCTTTGACCTGCTTTGCCACGCCGGTCACAACCGCTTCGTCAAACCCGGTCCCTTTGCCGCCTGCCAGTGCCTCGCCGCTGAGTTTCAATAGAATACGCTTCATATCCCGCTTTCCCCTCTGTCATTTATTTGAACCGTTTTTTGCGCCCGGTCCGGGCCGGACGGTTCAGAGCTGTGTCGTCACGAAAATATCGTAGATAGCCCGGATCGCCGTCTCAAAATCGCGCTTCTCGACGCCGATGATGATGTTCAGCTCCGACGATCCCTGATCGATCATCTTGACGTTTACATGGGCGTGGGCGAGGGCCGAGAAAATTCTGCCCGCAGTTCCGCGGGTCCTGCGCATGCCTCTTCCCACAACCGCGATCAGCGCCAGATCCGATTCGAGTTCGATCAGATCCGGATGGACCGCTCTGTGGAGTCCCGCGATCACCTGCTGTTCCTTCGGCTCGAAATCCTGCTGATTCAGGAAAACCGAAAAGGTATCGATTCCGGACGGAATGTGCTCAAACGTCAGGCCCGCATTTTCAAATACCTGAAGGACCTTTCGTCCGAACCCGATCTCAGCGTTCATCATCGCCTTCTCGATCGTAACCGACGCAAATCCCTTCCTGCCTCCGATTCCGGTGATCGTGTACTTCGGTTTGCTGCACGTGCTCTCTACGATCATCGTGCCGGGATCCTCCGGCCTGTTCGTGTTGCGCACGTTGATCGGGATCCCCTCCCGGCGCAGCGGGAAGATCGAATCCTCATGCAGCACCGAAGCGCCCATGTAGGACAGCTCCCGCATCTCCCGATACGTGATCGTCGAAATCGGAATCGGATTCCGCACCACATGCGGATCCGCCATCAGGAAGCCGGACACATCCGTCCAGTTTTCATAGAGGTCCGCGTGCGTCGCCTTCGCGACGAGCGATCCCGTGACATCCGAACCGCCGCGGGAGAAGGTTTTGATGGTTCCGTCCGGCTTCGCTCCGTAAAATCCGGGAATCACGGCGCATTCCAGTCCCAGCAGGCGTTTCCCCATCTTCCGGTCGGTTTCCGCCGGGTTGAAGCTGCCGTCCTCATCGAAGCAGACAACCTCGGCGGCGTCGACGAACTCAAATCCGAGGTAATTCGCCATCACGATTCCGTTCAGATACTCGCCTCTCGAGGCCGCATAATCCTCACCGGCATCCTCCACGAAATTTCTCTCAATCGTTTTGAATTCATCCGCGAGGGAAAGATCCATTCCGAGACCGTCAATAATCTCCTGATATCTCTCCCGGATGTTGTCCAGCGCATTCGTGAAGCTCTTTCCCGCGCG
>ONLT01000127.1 GCA_900318755.1 uncultured Eubacteriales bacterium | reverse complement strand
TGTCGCCGGCGGCCATGCCGGATAGCTGCGAATCGCTTCCGAGATTCACATCCGCGTCGGTCATCGTCACCTGCTGGTCGAGGTTCCCGTTTTTAACGCAGAGGATCGCCGTCATAATTTTTGTGATGCTGGCGGGATAGACGCGGTCGTAGCATCCCCGGGCAAATTTTGCCTCGCCGGAATCGAGGTCAAAAAGAAGGCCTCTTTCGTTGGAGGACTGCAGCTGAATGTTTCCCAGATCCACATCCGCGTCGGAGACACACAGCTTTTTCGCAAAGCCATCCGCAAAGGATCCGGTCTGGTCTCCGGCGGCCGCCGCGCCTCCCGTTCCCGAAAGATCCGCGGAGATCTGGTAGGGATACGTCAGGTCATACGAGTTCCCTCTGCTTCTGAAATATACATAGCCGATAACGCCTGCCAGCACCGCGATGATGCAGACCATCACGATGAGCAGATTTCTTATCAGCCGTTTCTGTCTGGTTTTAGAAGTTGTGCGCATATCTTCCGGACTCCTCAAAGCTGTAATAGTTTCGGTTCTGCAGTCCGGCGTTCAGCACGAAACCGATGCCGGCGTAGAGGCAGAAAAGCGAGGTCAGGCCGTAGCTGACGAAGGGGAGCGGCGTTCCCGTGTTCGGGAACAGTCCCGTGGCGACGCAGATATTGATAAAACTCTGAATGGAGATCAGGGCGGCGATGCCGTCACAGATCAGCGTGCCGGACAGATCCTTCGCCCTCCTTCCCATCCGGAGACATTCCGCCACGATCAGAAACAGGAGCAGAATGATCAGCACGCATCCGACAAATCCAAGCTCCTCTCCCGCCACGGCGAAGATAAAATCGTTCTGAAGCTCTGCCACGAAGTTGCCCCGGTTTGACGACGATACCTTATTATTGTTCAGGCCCTTTCCCGTGATCTGACCGGAGCCGATCGCCATGATCGAGTTCTCCTGCTGAATCGCGGACTCGGAATATTCTTCGCTGTCGTTGGAGAAAAACGTCATAATCCGGTTCCGCTGATAATCCTTGATGATCGGAAGATTCGTCTTCGTGACCAGCAGCAGAAACAGAACCGCCAGCGGGATCACAATCAGAAAAAACATCCCGATTTTTTTGTAGGACAGCCCCGCCGCGTAGAACAGGAAGAGGAACAGGACCGCTATCGTGATGGTGTTCTTCAGGTCCGGCTGTGCGAGGATCAGAACGAGCGGCGGAATTACGAGGCCGATGGATTTCAGGATCGTCTGTCTCGTGTTGATCGTGTTCTCATGCTTCATGAAATACATGGCAAAAAACAGGATCAGCAGAATCTTCGCCAGCTCCGTCGGCTGGAACTGCAGCCCTCCGATGGAAATCCATCGCGACGCGCCCTTTCTCGACACACCGACCGCCAGGACGAGCACGAGAAGAACGATGTTCAGCCCGTACAGAATCCAGCCGAAATTCAGAATCCAGCTGTAGTCGACGAGCGAGATGACGACCATCAGCGCCAGTCCCGCGATCACACCGTACATCTGGCGGGACTGCAGCGAAGCATCCGCCGAGCCCACCAGAAAAATCCCGAGTATACTCAGAATCACAACCGGTATGACGAGTCTGAAATTGTAATCTTTTAATTTGTACTGTGACAGCATATTGAAACGTTCACTCCCGTCAATCTGTTACTTCACTGCCCGAGGAATCCTGTGTGGCGGCGGTTCCTGTAAGAATCGTCGCTTCGTCCTCCAGATTGTAATAATAATCCAGCACGTCCTTCGCGACCAGGCAGGCGTTAGACGATCCGTAGCCGTGAGGAATACGCACGGCAAAGGCGATGTCGTCCATCTCCGTCCCGTAGTGGGAATACCCGATAACAAGGGAATGGCTCGGCCGGTTTTTCGCCTCCTGGGCGGTACCGGTTTTCCCGTAGACCTCCACGTTGAGAGTGCCCATCACGGCGTTCTGCTGCATCGCGGCCCGCATACCGGAATGAATCGCATCCCAGATGTCGGAGGACAGTTTCGACGCGTCACTCCTGGAGACCGTCGGCTGCGTCTCCTCGATCACATTTCCGTCCGTATCCGTCGTCTTGTCGATCAGCGTCAGCTTGTAGCTCGTTCCGCTGTTGGCGATCGTGGCCGCGTAGCGGGAAAGCTGGGAGGTCGTATACTGGTGCGTGCCCTGTCCGATTGCGGACGGGATCGCCAGGTTGTCCGATACGTGCGGACTTGATTCGGTAATCTCGATGCCGGTCTTCTCGTCCAGATCAAACATGGACGAGTACTCCTGGATCTTGGAGAGCGCGGTGTTCTGATTGAACTTTCCGTCTTCGCCAAGTCCGAGCCGGTAGCCGATCGTGCAGAAGAAAACATTGCAGGAATTCTCGATGCCGCCGACGACATTCAGCGAGCCGTGGCCGGTCCGCAGCCAGCAGTGCACCTGGTCGCCCGCGTCCACGAGTCCCTCGCCGAACAGGCCCGTGCAGTTGATGTACGTATTGGTGTTGATGACGCCCTCGTTCAGTCCCGCCGCCGCCATAACCGGCTTGTAGGTGGAACCGGGCGCGGTCAGCTGCTGCGTCGCCTTGTTGTAGAACGGCGTCGAGAGATCGTTGTAAATTTTATTGTAATAAGCCGTGTCCATCTCGTTCGCGAGACGGTTGTTATCGTATCCCGGGTACGTCACAAGCGCGCGGACCTCGCCGGTGTCCGGATCGTTGATGACAATGGAGCCGGAACACGGATCAAGTGCCAGCTGCGCCGGCGTAATCTCAAGCGTGCGGATCTTCTCCGTAATCAGGCTGTAGGAATCCATGGATCCGTTCTCAAACTGCTGATACGTCGTATCATCCTGCGTGATGATCTTCTGATCGTACAGAATCTGGCAGAGCTCCCGCGGCGTCAGCGTGTCGTCCATGATCATATACTGGTAGATAATCCGCGAAAAGGCCAGCTTGTTCGGAAGACTGTCCGTGACGTTGTTGACCAGAGCCGTGTAGATTTCGTTCGAATCCATGTAAGCCGTATCCAGCCCCAGCTTGCTCACATCGACCCATTCCTCCTGGGCAGCGTAGCGGAGAAATCTGGACAGCGAGATCGAGTGGTCGGTGAAATACGCCTTGTACGTCTCATCGCCGGAGTCGATCTTCTTGGTGTTCAGAATGCCGGTGTCATTCGAGAGATACGTATCCGTGATGTAGTCGAGGTATGCCTGCTGCTCTTCCGAAAGGTCCCGGTACGCCGTGCCCGCTCCGGAAAGCTCCGTCTTCAGCCATTCGATCACGCTGTTCTGGCGGTCCGTGAATTTCTGCTGGACGCTCTTCTCCGTGTCGCTGGCGTCCGTCTCCGTGAAGTGTGTGATGTCAATGACGTTGTTCTTGATCAGCGCCTTGTAGACATCGTAGACCGGGATGTAATAATTGTTGTCGGCGTCGCTGTCAAAGGACGGCTCCGTCTTCGTGTTCTCGATCTTCTTCAGGAGAATGCCCGCGATCCTCTGCTCGAGAATCTGATAGCACGCGTTCTGAAGCTCGCTGTCGATCGTCAGGTAGACGTCATTTCCCTGAACCGGGTTGACCCTCGACGATTCGTTGACCGCAAGAACTTTTCCAAGGTTATCGACGGTAATTTCCTCCGATCCGTCCTGCCCCTGGAGCGTTGTCTCCATGTATTGCTCAATGCCGGTTTTTCCGATGATGGAATTGCTGGAGTAGCTGTCATTCTCCTTCTTCAGACTGGCCAGCTCCTCCGCCGACGGCTTTCCGGTGTATCCGATAATCGGCGCGAAGGCCTCCGCATTCTCGTAAACCCGCTTCGAGTCCTCCTCGATGTTGACGCCCTGCAGCTCCGAAAGATTCTCCTCCACCGCCGCGACCGTCTCGTCGGAGACGTCCTCTGCGACGACGACCGGCAGGTACCGCTGGTAGCTGATCAGGGAAAGCTGATACCGCACAATCACGATATCGAGGATTTCTTCCTTCGTAAGCTCCTCCGGGAGGCCGTGGGAGGAAAGCTCCTCCGATGTATACGGCTTCTTGTCGTTCCGGATCGCGAAGCGATCCGCACTCGCGAGATAATCGATGATCTGATCCGCGCCGGCGTTCGCCTGCTCATCCGTCAGATCCTCATAATATTTCTGACCGTAGACATCCGCCCGGAACCGGTTCCTTGACGATCCCTCGTCCACGTCGAAGGCGTAGTCGCCGTTTTCGTCGACGTAAATGTGAAAATCATGAGCCAGCGTATCGCCCTTCTCGCGGATCAGTTTCGTGAGCCGGTAGATCTCGCCGTTCAGGGAGAGATTCTTCTCCCGCGTCGTGCTGTACGTTCCGTTGTCCTCGATCGTGACCGAGTTTGAAAGCTCATTGTGCGCCAGAACCTTTCCGTTGACATCGTAGATATCGCCGCGGGTCGACTGAAGCACGCGCTTTCTGGTCGTCTTGACCGTAAAGTTGTTCGCGTACTCCTGCCCGTGGATCACCTGAAGCTGGAAAAGGCGCACCACGAGAATGGACGACAGAACCGCGAACACCACAAAAAGCACGGCGCTGCGGTGCGAAAATAACTGCTGCAGTTTTCGGATTATCTTCCTAACCAAGGTGATTGCTGTTCCTCCAATTCATGGGCAGAAAGTCTGCTGTTAATCCAAAACAGGAGCTT
>ONLT01000129.1 GCA_900318755.1 uncultured Eubacteriales bacterium | reverse complement strand
CTGGTTCATTGCACGATCGATCTCAAAGTACGTGCAGTCCTTTGCGTGAACCCTCACGACCAGCACCAGATCGTATCCGACCGGATATTTCTCCTCCGAAAGGCGGTAGCTTTCCCTGATCAGTCTCGTCAGGTGGTGACGCACGACGCTGTTCCCCACCTTTTTGCTCACAGAAATCCCGATTCTGTTGCGCGCAAGACCGTTTTCTCTCACATACATAACCAGATAACGATTTGCCAGCGATTTTCCCGTGCGGTAAACACGCTGAAAATCCGCTGTTTTTTTCAGGCTTTCGGAATACTTCATATTCGGTCCTTGATAAAATGAAAGACCACATTTCTGCGGTCTTTACTGTACATCCGGATTATCAGGCAGATAATCTCTTTCTTCCTTTTAATCTTCTGGCTGCCAGAACTTTTCTGCCGCCTGCGGTACTCATTCTTTTGCGGAAGCCGTGTACTCTTTTTCTAGAAATTTTCTTCGGCTGGAATGTCATTTTCATGAGAAGAACACCTCCTTCTTATTATTTATACTCGGCGATATGTACGGAGAATAACAACATTATTATAGGGACAAAGGAACCCGGCGTCAAGAAATTTCTTAACAAAAATGTTATAATTTTCCGGCCGTCCGGGTGAGTTTACTTAATCTTATCCACTTTTTGTTGATAACTTGTGGATAACCCGTGCATAGTGTGTGCATTACTTTCTCCCTTTCATAAAAATCTTCGATTTTTCAGGCCCGGACCGTCCACGTTACCATAAAATAAATATCCACCAGCCGTTTCCATAATCTGTCTTTGCTCTTCCTTTACCTCCCTCAAAAGTTGTAATTTTCTCGTTTTTATTATATGATATTGAAGTGAAATAGTCTGTGGAGGGCAATTTTTTTTATGTTGGAACGCATTAAACAGCATTGGTCCGAGATCCTCGAACATGTACGCGACGAGATGGAGATCGGCGAGGTTTCTTATAAAACGTGGCTTCAGCCGCTTACCGTGCTGAAATTTGAGAACGACACACTTTATATCGGTGTGAATCTTCCGAAAACCGCAATCAGCTACCTGACAAGAAAGTATCTTCTTCAGATCCAGGTGGCCATCGCCGAGGTTACGGACATTGACTGCAACGTCAAATTTGTCGTCTCCGGGAAAGCGGAAGAGCAGACACATGAAAATGTGGTGGAAGAAGCGTGCAGACGCGCGTGTCTCAATCCGAAATATACATTTGATACCTTTGTCGTAGGAAGCAACAACAAGTTCGCGCACGCCGCAGCGCTGGCCGTCGCGGAATCTCCCGGAGAGATTTACAACCCGCTGTTCGTCTACGGAGGCGTGGGACTCGGAAAGACACACCTGATGCACTCGATCGCACATTTCATCCTTCAGAAAAATCCGAAGATGAACGTGCTCTATGTGACGAGTGAAGAATTTACCAACGAAGTCATCGAGGCGATCCGAAGCGGTAATTCGTCGGTACTCACCAAGTTTCGGGACAAATACCGCAACATCGATGTCCTGCTGATTGACGATATCCAGTTCATCATCGGAAAGGAATCGACCCAGGAGGAGTTTTTCCACACCTTCAACGCGCTGCACGCCGCCAGAAAACAGATTATCCTGTCGTCCGACCGGCCGCCGAAGGAATTTGACGTACTTGAGGAGCGCATCAAATCCCGGTTCGAGTGGGGTCTGATGGCGGATATCCAGAGTCCCGATTTCGAGACGAGAATGGCGATTCTCCGGAAAAAACAGGAGATGGACGGATTTAAGGTCGACGACAAGGTTCTCGAGTACATCGCCAAAAACATCACATCGAATATCCGTGAACTCGAAGGATCATTGAATAAGGTCATCGCGAAGGCAAGACTTGAAAAGCGTGAGATCAACGTAGAACTCGCAGAGGTGGCGCTCGCGGATATTCTGACGCCCCACGAGCAGCGGAGCGTGACGCCCGGTTACATCATCGACGCGGTGGCGGAGCAGTACGGAATCACCGTCGAAGACATGAAAAGCAACAACCGGTCAAAGACGATCGCTTATCCGAGACAGATCGCGATGTACCTTGTCCGCACGATCCTGAACACGAATTACCGTGACATCGGAATTCTTCTGGGAGACCGCGACCACTCGACGGTCATGCACGGATGTGACAAGATCGCGAAGGATTATAAGGCAAATGAGACCGTCCGTTCACAGATTGACCTTCTGAAAAAGAAGATCAATCCGGGCTGATCCCGTTCGTTTTTTTACCTTTTTCTGACCTGATTTCTTCTTATTATATAAGAGCATTTTCAAGAAGTGTTGATAAGTGCGTTTTTTCCGGTGTGGATACGGTGGATGAAATGTGCATGAATGTGAATAAATCCGTTGTTCACTTTTTATCCACAGAATTCCACACGGTTCTGCACAGAAAATGCGGATGAATTTTTCCGGATCTGCGCTGAACGCCGGACTTTTCCACACATCCACACCTCTGATGATTATGAATACGGATTTATGTACATAACACAGAAAGACGCAGTTTTCCACCAGCGCAAGGAGTTTATATGAAGCTGATCTTTGAACAGTCCGATCTTCAGAAAAGCGTTAACATCTCGATGAAGGCAATTTCATCTTCCACGACCATGCCGATCCTGGAATGCATTATGATCGACGCCACGGCAGGGGAGATCAAGTTTATCTCAAACGACATGGAACTTGGCATCGAAACGATCGTGCCGGGAGAAATTGTCGAGAAGGGCAGCATCGCGCTGCCGGCGAAAACATTTTCCGAAATTGTAAAAAGCCTTCCGAACAGCACGGTAACGGTTGAGACAAACGAACATATGACCGCGGCCATTACCTGTGAAAAGGCTCATTTTGAGATTCCGGGAAAACCGGGGGATGAGTTCGCGTATCTTCCGGTGGTCGAGCGGGATGACAGTGTGAAGATGACGCAGTTTTCGCTCCGTCAGATCATCAACCAGACGCTTTTCTCCGTCGGCGAGAACGTCGGCGGCAACAAGGCGCTGACCGGAGAGCTGTTCAAGATTGAGAACGGCCGTCTTCAGGTTGTTTCTCTTGACAGCCACCGCGTGTCGATCCGGAATCTGGGGCTTGGGACGGAATGTCCGGATGTCAGCGTCATTATTCCGGGAAAGACGCTCGGGGAGATCAGCCGTCTTCTGACCGGAGGTCTGGAAGATACCGTCACCGTTTATTTCGCAAAAAATTATGTAATCTTCGAGTTCGACTGTACGATGGTTCTTTCACGTCTTCTCGAGGGGCGCTTCTTCGATGTGGGACAGCTGCTCATCAACGATTATTCGACGAAAGTGGAGATCAACAAGCAGAATCTGGTGCAGTGCATCGGCCGTGCGTCGCTGCTTGTGCGCGAGAGCGATAAAGTGCCGGTTATCTTCAACATCAGTGACGATGTGGTCAGCCTGAGCGCGGACACCGCGATGGGATCCATGAAGGAGGATCTGGAGATCCATAAAGAGGGAAAGGATCTCGTGATCGGCTTTAACCCGAAGTTTATGATCGACGCGCTGCGCGTCATCGATGAGGAAACCATCACGATGTATTTCCTCAGCTCGGTGGCTCCCTGCTTTATCAAAAACGACGAGGAAGGCTACAATTACATCATTCTTCCGGTCAACATCGGACGCTGAAGAGGTTCAGAGAAATTTAAGGAGCGCTTATGGAACAGATCCGCATCAGAGATGAATTTATCCGGCTCGGACAGGCGATGAAGCTTGCCGGCGCCGTGGACGAGGGGTTTGAGGCGAAAGCGGCGATTCAGGACGGTCTTGTCAAGGTGAACGGCGAGACCGAAACCAGGCGCGGCAGAAAGCTTCATCCGGGAGATTCCTTTACGTATCGGGAAAAGAGTTATGAGATCGTGAATTGAATGTATGTATATTGAGTCACTGGAACTGAAGAATATCCGGAATTACGAGTCTCTTTCGATTGAATTTGATCCCGGGACCAATGTGTTTTACGGAGATAACGCACAGGGAAAGACCAATATTCTTGAGGCGGTTTATCTCTGCGGCACATCGAAATCCCACAGGGGCAGCCGGGATTTTGAGATCATCCGTTTCGGCGAGGAGGAAGGTCACATCCGGATGAGGCTTCAGAAGGACGATGTTCAGCGAAGAATTGATATGCATCTCCGGAAAAACCGGGCGAAGGGCGTCGCCATCGACGGCGTTCCGATCCGCAGGGCAGCCGAGCTTCTCGGGCTTGCCGGCATGGTGTTTTTCTCTCCGGAGGATCTGGACATCATAAAGAGGGGACCAGGTGAGCGGCGCAGGTTCATGGACGCGCTGATTTCACAGACGGATCGCTATTACCTGCATCAGCTGGCGTCGTACCAGAAGGTTCTTTTGCAGAGAAATAAACTGCTGAAGGAAATTCATCTGAACCGGCAGCTGGCCGGAACGCTTGATGTCTGGGATGAGCAGCTGATCCGGTACGGGACCGGCCTGATCGGGGCGAGGGAACAGCTGATCCGGAAGCTGAACGGCATCGCGTCGGAGATTCATTCAAGGCTGACCGGCGGCCGGGAATCGATCCGGATTGTTTATGAGCCGAATACGTCGGCAGAGCGGTTCGCCGATGATGTGGCGGCGGAAAGAGAGAGGGATCTCAGATTCCGCCAGTCGACGGTCGGACCGCACCGCGACGATTTCCGCGTGATGACGAATCAGATTGATATCCGCAGGTTCGGGTCGCAGGGCCAGCAGAGGAGTGCGGCGCTGTCTCTGAAGCTTTCAGAGATACCGATGATCGAAGAAGATACCGGACAGACGCCGGTTTTGCTTCTCGATGACG
>ONLT01000131.1 GCA_900318755.1 uncultured Eubacteriales bacterium | reverse complement strand
ATCGACCTTCTGATCCGAAAGATCCCTTCCGAAAAATTCGACGCAGCTTTTCCGGATCACTTTTCTGTACCGGCCAAGCGTCATATGGAGCGGCTTTTCCGCCATCGTGAGAAGCAGATTGTCCGAGACGGACATTTCCGCGTTCAGCATATTATCCTCAAGGGCCGGCGTCTCCAGCACAAACCCGACGCCCCGGCGGATGGCATCGTGCAGATTTTTCGGATGAAAGAGCCGGCCGTTCAGGTACATATCTCCCGATACGCCGCCGCAAAGTGCGCCAAGGAGAATCTCACCTTTGTAGGAGGACTGGTCGAGAAGTCCTGCGATCTCGCCGCGGCCGATCTGAAAGGGGCGGATCACGCTGTCTCCGGCCTGAAGTGCGCGCACGTCAAGAACCGCCCCGTCCGTCGTGCATCTCCCGGTGCGATGGCTGTGGTCCTCTATCCCGGAATCGGAAAAAATCGATTGCAGGCAGGCGTCATTTGCTCCGTGGGCGATAAACGCCGTCATTCCATTCCGGATCACGAAGAAACGCTGCGCATTGGCGAGCATCAGGTTCCGGTCGTGATCGATCATCAGAAACGCGGCGCCTCTTCTCTGGAATTCGCGGGCCGTGTCAAGAAACTGGCCGATATCGCTCCGGTTCAGAAATTCCGAGATATCAATAAGCAGAAAAATCCGCGTTCCGCACAGCGTTTCCCGCAGCAGCACCGCCTGACAGCGCTGAAGAACCGTAAGGTCTGACGCCTTCATACGCAGATCCGGCATCCGGATCCCGTACTTCTCGTAAGCATCCGCGATTTTCGCAGCCATTCTTTTCGTTCGGATGATCGCTGTGTTTTCGCTCCAGGCGGATGTCAGGAACAGGTCCATCACCGTCAGGTCGGAGCGGTACTGCTCGACGCCGTCCATCTGAAACACCATCCGGGAAAGTTCTGATGCCGCGTCTTCCTTCGGCAGGCGCTTTTCATCGATGAACACAGAGCCGGCCGTCGGCTGCTCCCTCCCGCAGAGGATTTCGCAGAGAAGATACTGCACGCGCAGATTGTCAGAAATCACACCCGTAAATTCGCCCGCGTTCACGGAAAATGTAATGTCCGTAAACTGCTGCTTGTTCCGGTTCCATTTTGAAAGATTTTCAAAACGAACGAGTTCTTCCATCTTACGTCTCCTGACTGTTGAGGGGAACGCGGATCTGAACCTCCGTCCCGGCGTTCTCCATGCTGTATACGTGAATCCCGTAATTTTCGCCGAAAATCAGGCGGATCCGGCTGTTAACATTTACAAGTGCGATGCCGTTGTGCCGCTTTCCGTCTGAATCGTCCTCTGCTCCTGCGCGTTTCCCGTCTTTCAGGCTGTCATTCAGTTCACGGAGCTTCTCCTGCTTCATTCCGACGCCGTTGTCCCGCACTCCGATCAGAAGATCGTGCTGCGTCGTCTCCACGACGATCCGGATTTCTCCGTCGGACACCTTGCTTTCAAGCCCATGTGAGATGGCATTTTCGACGATCGGCTGCAGCGTCAGCTTCGGGATTTTCACCTTCGGACAGCCAAGATGCTCATCCGGAAGCTCCATGATCAGATTCAGCCGATCGCCGAACCGGTACTTCTGAATCGTGTAATAGTCCTCCACATTGTCCAGTTCATCCTCCAGCCATACGAGGCTGTCAGATTCCAGAATATAGCGGAGATGCATGGAAAGCGCCCCGATGACGCGGGCAATATCACGCATGCCCGCCTCGAGCGCGTCGCTGCGGATGTCCTCGAGCGTATTGAACAGAAAATGCGGCGTGATCTGACTCTGAAGCGCCAGGTATTTCGCCTTCTCCCGTTTCATCTGCAGAACCGTCCCGTTCTCCGGCGCCTGCGCAAGATATCCGATCAGCGCCCGGATTTCCGGCCATCGCTCAAGATCCGCCTGCCTCAGCTCTTCGGCGTCGTGCGTCTCGCGGAACCTCCGGAGATGATTCTCAATCTGCCGCATATGCCGGTAATAATGGTACCTCATCCCGATGAGGACCGCCGCAAAGACGGCCGCCTCCGCGGCCAGTAAAATTGCCGTATGCCCCATATTCGCACCCTCGCTCTGTCACTGCACCTTCTGATACAATTTCCGGTATTCCGACGGCGTCAGTCCCGTCTCGCGCTTGAAAATTTTCGAAAAATACTTCAGATCCGTGTACCCGACCTGCTCCGAAATATCCGCGACGGGATCGGATGTGTCCGTCAGAAGATTGCGCGCGCGGCTGATCCGCAGCTTGATCAGATATTCGGAAAAGGTTTTGCCCGTCTCTTTTTTGAACAGGGTTGAGAAATACGCGGAATTAAATCCGAGTTTCTCCGCGACGTCCTCGAGGCGGACCGCTTCGTTATAATGATCCTGCAGATATTTGCGTGCGTCGCGGATCGGCCGGAGCTGCGCCTGATTTTTCTGCTCCGTCAGCGCCTGCAGATCGTCCCGCAGAAACGCGCCCAGCTGCCCGAAAACCTCCTCGGCGCTCTGGCACATGCAGAATTTCAGTGACCAGCGGTCGCAGATTTCCTGCTCGCTTCCGTCCCCGCGCAGCACTTCCGTCCCGAAAAGATAAACTCTGAGAATGGATTCGGCGAGTTTCCTGACGAGCGTCCCGCCGGTCGAGTCCATTCCCTCCAGCTTCAGACCGATGCTCCGCACCATGTCATAAACACCCTGGGCATCGAAGATCTCGATCTTGTCCAGCATAATGCCCTTCGCCGTGTGTGAAAAAAGCTCCGTTCCGGCGTCTCCCGCTTCATCCGGCAGCTCCTCCTCCCGGATGATCTCTCCGGTTCCGATGAACAGACGGCTGAGCACGGCCCGGCGCGCCCCCTCGATGGACTCGCCGATCCCGGAGAGGCTGCTCTTCTCTCCTCCGATTCCGATCGTAATTGTGAACCGCGGAAAAAATGTGTTGCTCTGCGAAATAATTTTTCTCTTCAGCCTGCGGAGAATGTTATTCAGATCGACGGCCTCATCGTACGAAAGAATCAGAAAAACTCCCTCGTCCTTGACCGCGCTCACATAGGGGAGCATCATCCTGCCAAATACCTCCTCGACGATCTCGCCGACTTTCCGAAGGAGCGCCTGATAGATTTCCGGACCGTTCTCTGTGCAGTCGATGTCCGGCTTGATCAGCACGGCGCGCATCGTCCCCTCGAGGTCCAGATGGCGGTGACCATCTGTGCTCTCCTTCCCGCCGTCGAGCAGCCGGCTCAGATAATTTGACTGCATGAGCTTCTGATTTTCCCGCAGCTGCATCTCCGCGCTCTCTTTTCCCCGGATCAGGCTGCGGTTCCGGCTTCGCTTGTCAATGATCCTGCTTACCATCTGGTAAAGCTCTTTTTCGTTGATCGGCTTGACGATATAGTCCTCCACGCCGTACCGGATCGCTTTCTGGGCGTAATCAAACTGACGGTAGCCGCTGATGATGATGAAATCCGTATTCATCTTCTGCTCGCGAATCCGGCGGATCATATCGAGACCGTCCATTCCCGGCATGCGGATGTCTGTGATGATAATATCCGGCTTCTGCTCATCCGCGATCCGCATCGCGGTAAGGCCGTCGTACGCCATTCCGACCACCTCGGCGCCCAGTTCCTCCCAGTTGATCAGATTTTTTATCAATCTGCAGATTTTCACCTCATCGTCACAGATCAGAAGTTTTACCACCTGTCGGCTCCTTTCCGCCTGTCCGGACAGACAAAAACCGCGCCGGAAGGATCCGCGCCATGGCGGATAGGATCTTCCGGTGCGGTCCACTCCCAGCTGCGGCGGGATGCGAAGACGCTCCGCCGCCTCACTTAATTCTGTCCGTATTTTTCCTTCTGCTCACGAAGCATATCGTCCGTTTCGAAGTAATCGATCCGCATCGCGTGGCGGACATCCTTCATCGTCTCCGCGGCCCGTTCGCGCGCGGTCTCGCACCCCTTTTTCAGCACATCATAAACATAATCGAGATTCTGCTCGAATTCGTGCCGTCTCGCCCGGATCGGCGCAAGCTCCTCCTCCATTACATTCAGAAGGAACTTCTTGACCTTGACGTCGCCGAGTCCGCCTCTTTTATAATGCTCCTTGACCTCGTCCAGATTTTTATAATCCGGCCAGTATTTTTCAAAATGCTCCGGTCTGCAGAAAACATCAAGATACGTGAACACGGTGTTTCCCTCGATGTGACCCGGGTCCGAGACCTTCAGGTGCTGCGGATCCGTGTACATATTCATAACCTTCTGCTTCACGGTTTTCGCATCGTCCGCGAGATAAATGCAGTTTCCGAGGGATTTTGACATCTTCGCCTTCCCGTCCGTTCCGGGAAGCCGCATCGCGGCCTTCGTGTCCGGCAGCATGATCTCAGGCATTGTCAACGTTTCGCCGTAAACCGAGTTGAATTTATGGACAATTTCGCGGCACTGCTCCAGCATCGGCTCCTGATCCTCGCCGACCGGGACGACCGTCGCTCGGAATGCCGTGATGTCCGACGCCTGGCTGATCGGATAGCAGAAAAATCCCACCGGGATGCTCGCCTCGAAATTCCGCAGCTGAATCTCCGCCTTGACCGTCGGGTTGCGCTGCACCCTTGAAACCGTCACAAGGTTCATATAATAAAAAGTGAGCTCGGTCAGCTCCGGAACCTGGGACTGCACAAAGAGCGTCGATTTTTCCGGATCCAGCCCGACCGCAAGATAATCCAGCGCCACCTCGAGAATATTCTGCCGCACCTTCTCCGGATTGTCAAAATTGTCCGTCAGGGCCTGCGCATCTGCGATCATAATAAAGATTTTATCGAACTCGCCTGAATTCTGCAGCTCGACCCGTCGGCGAAGTGAGCCGACATAATGTCCGATATGAAGACGGCCGGTCGGCCGGTCACCCGTTAAAATTACTTTTTCCACAAAATAACTCCTCCCGTTTTATCAATGCTCCCATTATAGCATATTATTCCGGAAACTCCGGCACTTTTCCGAAAAATCCTGCTGTCCATGCCATCCTGCAGTTCCATCGGCTGCATCGTTTTGATTCTATTATCCCGGCTCAGATCTCTCCCCGTCCGATCGCTTCCTCCGCATCTTTGAGTGTATGGAAAATCGCGTCCGCCGTCCGCTTCATCTCATCATCCGGCTGTACCAGATCCGGAACCATGATGGTGGTGCAGCCGGCGGCATGTCCCGCCCGTACTCCGTTAAAGGAATCCTCGAACACATAGCAATCCTGCGGCGCCAGTTTCAGAAGCTCCGCTGCCTTCAGAAAAATATCCGGAGCCGGTTTTCCGTGCGGCAGACCGGCTCCGCTCGTAATCACATCAAACCATTCCAGCAGCCCTGTCTTTTCCAGATTCAGACGGATCAGATCCATGGGAGAGGAGCTGGCTACCGCGATCCGGACGTCCCCTTGTTTCATACGGGCAAGAATCGCTTCCGCTCCTTCTTTGATCTCCGGAACGGTATTTTTCAGGTGTTCCGATCCGACACGGAGACCCTGCCGGAAGATTTCTTCCCCGGTCTTCCCGTCGACCTGAAAATATTCCGAGCAGACCTCGCAGGCCCTCGCTCCGCTCGTCCCTGAAATTGCAAATGCAAATCCCGGCTTCAGCTGCAGACCTCTCTTCACGGCAATCTCCTGCCATGTTTCCTGCCGGATCCGCTCCGTGTCCAGAAGCAGACCGTCCATATCAAATATCGCGCCCTTTTTCACGGCAAACTCATTCCTTTCCAATTACTTAACAACGGCTTCCGCCACTTCGGTTTTCGACACTGAAATCACCGGTTCAGAATCTGTCATTCATCGTCAGTTCCTGAAAATTTACGTGATACTGTTTCGGTGTACAGCCGATGTATTGCGGAAGAAGGTATGATCAGTCATGCAATTTTCCTGCATGTCGTCTATAAACAGGTTGGAAACTCCGACGCTGATCGAACTGTTGCCCGTGCCGGACATCGGGCTTTCTCCATGAGTGACCCCCCTGATTGATAATTGCAATGTCCCCTCTTTGCAGCGTATAGTACTTGTCGTCAATAAAATACCGCGCCTGTCCTTCCAAAACCATATAAAGCTCCAGATGATGTACATGATTGTGCAAAAATACGGAATAAGCTCTTCTGTGATCCATGTTAATGTAATGACTGTTAACAAACCGGGGCAGAGTTCTTCCTTTAAAAACAGGAGATACCGGGTTCAGGGAATTGATGCTCATGTCTGAATCCTCACTTTCCTGCAAATAACGATCTTATCATTTCCCGTCCGGGTAATGTAAAAACAATCGCAGCCATCAAAAAGGCCGCAGCAGCAGCCTGTTCCTGAATCTGAAGGCCCTGCCTTCTGTATCGCCTCGCGTCGCTCAATAGAAATGTCGCTGTACGGAT
>ONLT01000133.1 GCA_900318755.1 uncultured Eubacteriales bacterium | reverse complement strand
GTCCTCAGCCTGAGCTTCTCTTTGTAAACCGGCCCCTCGATGGATCTGCGCACCAGATACCACTCCGGCGTGTCATAATAAATATTGAAAATCGTCGTCTTCCCGTACCGGTCAACGGAAGCGCAGCGATCAAGATGCTGAAGGAACGCCTCATACTGCGCCGCGCTCAGAATAAATTTCTTCTCGTACCTCCGAAACGACTCCTGATAAGCGATTCGTTCCTTTGTCATAAACATCACCTCTTTTTCTACTGCTCTTTCTGGATGATGTAATCATACGGGAGAAGCCTTAAACAGACTTTAAGGCAGCAAAACAAATCTCTGATAGGATGGATATTTTGATATCCGACTCGGGGGCTGCCGGCCCGGCTGGCGCCCCCTTCCCCGGATATCATGCTTGCAATAACCTGCATTTTTTGTCTGTAACTTTCTACTTTTTTATTCTATAATGAAAAAGATCTGAATCTACAGTTGCCAGTAATCATCCATTTCATTCGCGATGAGTGCGCCCGGCAAAAGGCTGACCACGCTTTATGAAGAGCTTTATGATTTCGAGGTGATCTAATGGAACTGATAAAAAGCGGCGATACGCAATATGAAGAATACGAGAACCTGCTTCTTGAGCGCGATCAGCTTCAGAAGGAAGCCGGACAGGTCTGGACAGCTTATGTGATCGAATTCGGCCAGTTGATTTCCGATGTCTATAATGAGCAACTGGAATGCGTAAAATGCAAGAAGACAATCGCCTATTACCAGAATGCAATCAATCACGGCGGCATTATCGACCAGGACGCGATGCAGGCATACCTGGATAAGGAAATGGCAAGCTACTATGCTGAACTTGCCCGTCTTCAGGAGGAAAACGAAAATTGCAAAAACTCCAGTGAGTCTGCGCCTTACGAAGTACAGCGTTCAAAAACGCTGTACCGGCGGCTTGCAAAGCTAATCCATCCGGACATTAATCCGGAAACTGACCGACAGGAGAAGCTGACAGACCTCTGGCAGCGCATCGTAACCGCCTACCACCATAATGATGTAAAGGAACTCTCCGAGCTGGAAGTTCTCGTGCGGAAGGCAATGGCTGATCTCGGAAAGGGAGATATCAAAGTTGATATTCCGGACATAGCGGAGAAGATCGACGCACTGAAGGCCGAGATCTATGATATTACACACACGGATCCCTATACATATAAAGAGCTTCTGGACAGTCCCGACGCTGTGAAGAAAAAGAAGGAAGACCTCAAAGAACAGCTGGTATCTTATCAGAAATATCACAGCGAGCTTGATAAAGAAATACAGAAGATGATTACAAGTGGAGGAATCACACTTAAATGGCGGATGAAATAATAAAGACAGAAACCGGTTCTATCGTATCCACGATAGACAAGCACGGCGTCGGCGAAATGCTGAAACCCCTGATTCAGGAGATTCACCTCTTCGACTCCTATGTTGCCGGAACGACACATCTGGACGACAAGTCTGTCCTTGACGAGATCAAGGTCAATGACCGACTGAACCTGATGCGTGAAGATAACAAGTACGATGAACACGCAATTCTTATTATTACGGAATCAGGGAAGAAGCTCGGATATGTTCCCGAAAAAGACAATATTATCTTCTCACGGTTGATGGACGCGGGCAAAAAACTGATCGCAAAGATCAATCAAATTGAAAAAAAAGGCAGTTTCAATCAGATCAGTATTGGCATCTATCTTGTAGACTTCTGATCTGGAAATTGACGGGGACAAGATTATGAGCAGTATCAAAATTCAGAAAATCGGCATCACCCGTTCTGCCAATGAAAACCGGTTACAGCTCGAATAAATCCCACAGGCTTCCCTGATCCTCGAACAAGCAATATAATATGCCTTCTTCCATTTCCTGATCGCCACTGTTATATGCAACCGGTAAAATATTTTTTTCATAAGAATTCCGGTTCGTATCTATGATATCCGGTTCAAAGTCTGTATAGAAAAAGCTCGCGGAAGCCTTAACCGGATACGGAACGATCATACGGGGATTTTCAAGAATCCACGCATTGCTTCCATCATCAGGCATCTGTGTCATCATTGCAGAGTTCAGGTGTTTCTTCTGAAACGGTAAGCAGTCAACAACATCAATCAGCCCGATCGCGTAACCATAGACAAGTCCGTCAATCGGTTGAAATATTTTTGCCGTCTTCGATGCACATACTACCAAATCTCTGATTGGTGTCTTAATTTTTCTGGAACGACACTCAACCGTTTTTATTCCGGTTGCAATCATCATCGCATAAGGCTGCTGAAAACTCAGACACTTCATCCCGCGCTTGTCGGGCATCTTCGATTCAATCACCTGCAATTCCTCCTGAAGAACAATAACAATTTTTTCCCTTGCTATGACACTGCTTTCTATCCGGGTCTGCTTCCGCAAATATCTTACAGGTACACTGCACGCGAGACAGACTCCATTTTCACAGAGCGATAAAATGCGTATTCGTCACGCGCCATGTCTCCGGCACTGACAAAATAAATCAACGGCTTTCCATAAACAGGCGCATCTACACCTCCCGCTCCAACACGCGGTAGATGAAATCCATGTCCAGCCCGTTTCGCACGGTCTCCGCCAGCAGATCGTACTGGCGTTCTTTGTATTCATGAAGATCCCGTGTTCCCAGCGCGCCGAAATCGATGTGTTTCCCGGAGCAGAGTGCCTCAAGGATCGCGTCGGTAATTCCCGGCGCGTCAAAGATGCCGTGGACATAGCTTCCATACACATTGCCCGATCCGGCAAGCGCGGGCATTTTCTCTTCGCTGCGGCCCATGTGGATCTCGTATCCGCGGTAGGCCATCCCGTTCAGGCCGGCCAGCATGCCGCGAATACCGGAAAATACGCCGGTTGTCTGACGCTGCACCTTCTCACCCAGGAAAATCGTATCCATATCCAGGAATCCCATGCCGGGGATCCCGGTAACGCCGGTGGCTTCCACCTGTTCACGATCGGAGACGGTACGGCCGAGCATCTGGTAGCCGCCGCACACACCGAAGATCAGCGTGCCCCTGTCCGCGGCCTTCAAAATTGCGGCTTCCAGTCCGCACTGGCGCAGCCAGCGCAGGTCCGCGATTGTGCTTTTTGTGCCGGGCAGGATGATCATATCCGGCTGATTTAAATCGCTGACACGATCGACATACCGCAGGGATACATTTCCGTACCGCTCGAATGGACTGAAATCCGTAAAATTTGAGATCCGCGGCAGACGGATCACCGCGATGTCAATCAGTCCCCGGCCGGACGACTGATCAAACCGCTCCGTCAGGCTGTCCTCGTCATCGATATCCACGCGGGTATAAGGAATCACGCCGGCCACCGGGATGCCGCACAGCTCCTCCAGCGTTTTCAGACCCGGTTCCAGAATCGCCCGGTCGCCGCGGAACTTATTGACAATCGTTCCTTTGATCCGGTTTCTTTCATCCTGCTCCAAAAGAGCGATGGTTCCGTAAAGCTGGGCGAATACGCCGCCCCGGTCAATGTCGCCGACCAGAAGCACCGGCGCATCCACCATCTTTGCGAAGCCCATATTTACAATGTCCTCTTCCTTCAGATTGATTTCCGCGGGGCTTCCCGCACCCTCAATCACAAGGATGTCGTATTCGGAAGCAAGCTGGCTGTAGGCGCCGAGAATTTCCGGGACGAATTCCCGCTTTCTGCGGTAGTACTCCATGGCATCCATATTGCCCCGGACCTTTCCGTTCACGATGACCTGGCTGCCCACATCCGTCGTCGGCTTGAGCAGGATCGGATTCATGCGCGTATCCGGAGCGATGCCGGCCGCTTCCGCCTGTACCACCTGGGCGCGCCCCATCTCACCGCCCTCCTTTGTAATAAAGGAATTGAGCGCCATGTTCTGACTCTTAAACGGAGCGACGCGGTATCCGTCCTGCCTGAAAATCCGGCAGAGGCCCGCGCAGATCAGACTTTTCCCAGCATTGGACATCGTACCCTGAATCATTATATTTTTTGCCATGACGATTCCTTTCCGCACAACTGTCTGACCGCGTCAATCAGCCGTTCATTCTCTTCATGCAGCCGCACCGCGATCCGATACCAGCCGGGACCGAGTCCTTTGTAATTGTCGCAGTTGCGGATCGCAATTCCGTATCGCTTCAGTTTCGTATCCAGGCCTGGCGGTCCGTAAAACAACAGATAATTTGCCTGCGACCCGCAGACCCGGAATCCCGTCTCCTCAAGCTCCGACTGCAGGTACCGGCGCTCCGACGGAATCAGCGCTTTTGCCTTCATCAGCAGCGACGGATCCTTAAGCGCCGCAACCCCCGCGGCCTGAGCCAGCACGGAGACGTTCCACGGCTGCGTCATACGGGACATTTTCTCCAGCAGACTTCCGTCGGAGGTCAGGCAGTACCCGAGACGAACGCCGGCCATTCCGTAGCTTTTTGTAAAGGCTTTCAGAATGAACAGCTCCGGGTAATCCCCAAGAAATTTCTTCATGCTGATTCCGCCATCCGCCAGATCCAGAAAACACTCATCCACAAACAGACGGATCTGATTCCGGTGGCAGAAGTGCAGAATCCGTTCCGCCAGACCGGATGGGATCAGTCTTCCGGTCGGATTATTCGGATTGCAGAGGAACACCGCTTCCGGCATACGTCCGGCGAGGAACTCCAGAAATCCGTCATCCAGATCAAACTGATTTTCCTGCCGAAGTGTATAATAATCGATCCGGCAGCCGGCCAGTCCGAGCCCGAGGGCGTACTCGGAAAAGGTCGGCGCAGGCTCCGCCGCGCATCTCGCTCCGATCGCCCGGCAGTACGCGTAGATCAGTTCCGCGGCGCCGTTTCCGCATAATATGTACTCCCGCGGCACATTCTCAAAGGCGGCGACGGCGCGTACCAGCTCCCGGCAGTACGGATCCGGATAATGCTGCACCCCGGCCATCGCGCGGTTCATCGCCTCCAGAACCCCCTTTGGAGTTCCGTAGGGATTGGTGTTGGATGAGAAATCCAGAACGATATTCTCTTCATAAATATCCCCTCCATGAGGATTTTTTGTCCGATAAAGCACTCGCTTCTCCTTCAGAAAATAATAAGCAGCCTGATGATGCTGCAGAGCAGCAGAGCAAGCAGGGCGGTCGCGTACATCAGACGGCAGGTGCGGGGAATGTCATCATGCCCGATCTCACGCAGCGGATCGCCGATGTATTTCTTCTTGTGGAGTACGCCGTGATACCACGCGTCCCCCGCCAGACGAACCCCGAGAAGGCCGGCGCAGACGGACTCTGTCTGCGCGGAATTCGGGCTGGCGTGATTGTAGCGGTCCCTGCGGAATATCTTCCACCCGTTCCAGACATCCAGACGCAGGAAAAACCCGGCCGCAAGCATCAGCAGGGCGGAAATTCTGGCCGGAATCAGATTGAACACGTCGTCCATCTTCGCCGGGACCAGACCGATATTCCTGTAGGGCGGCTCCACATATCCGAGCATGGAATCCATGGTATTGACCGCTTTATACAAAAATCCAAGCGGCGCGCCTCCGATTGCCATATAAATGAGCGGCGCGACAATGCCGTCGGATGTGTTCTCCGCAACGGTTTCTACCGCGGCCCGCGTAACTCCCGCGTCATCCAGCCGTTCCGTATCGCGTCCGACGATCATGGAAACGGCCCGCCGGGATTTTTCAAGATCCCCGCTCTCCAGGGCATCGTACACTTTCATGCTTTCGTCCCGAAGGGATCTGGTCGCAAGAATCTGCCAGCACATTACGCTTTCGACCGCCAGCCGCAGCCAGGGGCTGATAACGCGGCAGATCCGCAGAATCAGCGCCGGAACCAGAAAGGCAGTCAGCACAGTAAGGATCCAGAGCATCAGTCCGGCAGCCTTTTCTCCCGAAGGCGTCTTCGGGAACAATTTTCGCAGTCCGCGCTCCAGCGTCTGGATCAATTTTCCGATCAGAGCCACAGGATGCGGAAATCCGTGCGGATCTCCTATGGCCAGATCGATTCCGAATCCGATAATCAGTGCAGCCAGAGACCATTTCATCACCGGTTTTCTCCGGCCTGCAAGGTAAAAATATAGATCGGATTCTGGGCGGTCATCAGATGATACGCCCCAGCCTTTCTGCCCCGGGCGGTCTGCACGGATACGACCTCCGCCTCGCTCCAGGGAAATTCTTTCATGCAGGCGGTCAGCTCTGCGGCGGATTCCAGAGAGATGGCCGTCGCAACGATGCGGACGCCGGGATTCTTTTCC
>ONLT01000134.1 GCA_900318755.1 uncultured Eubacteriales bacterium | reverse complement strand
CCTCGACGAGGTCGATCGAAACGTACATATCATTGCTCACCTGCTCCGAGCGGATGATATTCCCCTTGACCGGAATCGTAACCTCGATTTTCTGGCGCTCCTTTTCTACGCTCAGCGTTACATTTACGGTTGTTTCCGGCTTGAAATAGCGCTCCAGCTTGCCCAGCTTCTCGTTTACCGCTTTTTTGAGCCCGTCTGTTACATCAATGTTTTTGCCGCTGATGATAATATTCATACTGAAGCCTCCTCCATGTAATGTGCGTTTCATTATAGCAACTGTACAGGGCAATTGCAAATTGAATGCTCCTTCTTAATTATATTCTATTTTACGGGACTTGTGTACACTCACCGCCCAAAATTCGTGTTTTGCGGGGGCATGCGCGCGCCGGTCATTCTTCGTGTTTTGCGAGGGCATGCGCGCCGTTCGTTCTTCGTGTTTTTCGGGTCCTGAGCGCCGGTCACTCGAGGTCGAGAAGCTGCCGGTAGATCTCGCGTTTTGTGACCCCGCGGTCCTTCGCGACGCGTTTCATCGCCTCTTTCCGGTCGATCCCCTGATCGGTGTAGATGCGCATATGCTCGGGGAGGGGAACCGACTCCCATTTTGCGGCGGCCTCGGCGGCGGCTTCGCCCTTCGGTTTTCCGGCGATCACGAGGACGAACTCTCCGCGGGGAGATTCCTCCCGGTACCGGTCGAGCGCGCCTCCGATCGTGGTGCGGGTGACGGTCTCGTGTTTCTTTGTCAGCTCGCGGCACAGAGAGACGGAACGGTCTTCGCCAAGGACAGCGGCGAGCTCCGTCAGGGTCTGAACGAGGTGATGCGGCGCTTCATATAATATAATCGTGCGCATCTCGTCCCGCAGATCCTCCAGAATCGCGCGGCGGGCCTTTTTGTCGTCGGGCAGAAACGATTCGAATACGAATCGGCGCGGCGGCATGCCGGAGAGCGTGAGGGCGGTGACGAAGGCGGCAGGGCCGGGCAGAGAGGTCACTTCAATCCCGGCGTCGTACGCCATGTTCACAAGCTCGAAGCCGGGATCGGAGATCGCCGGCGTGCCCGCGTCCGTGATCAGGGCGATCGTCTCGCCCTTCTGCATGCGCTCAACAAGAGTTTTTCCCTTCTGATATTTATTGTATTCGTGGTAGCTGGTCATCGGCGTGTGGATGTCGAAGTGATTGAGCAGGCGGATGCTGTTCCGCGTGTCCTCAGCGGCGATCAGATCCGCCTCCTTCAGGGCGCGGAGAACCCGCATGGTGATGTCTTCAAGATTGCCGATGGGAGTCGCGCACAGTATCAGTTTTCCCGGCACGGCGGCCTCCTTCCGTAAATGGCTTCAATTTCATCGGAGTAAACGCCCGGAGAGCGGTACATGATAAGCGGCGGCTCGACGCGCAGGCGGGAATTTCCGCCCTTCACCGCCTCGATGAGAACCATGTTCGGTTCCCGGTCGGGGAGCGGGTAGACGAGCCGCATGCGCTTCGGTTCCAGACGGTATCGGACGAGGGTTGTGATCAGCTCCGCCAGCCGGAACGGCCTGTGCACGAGAAAGAACTTTCCGCGGGTATTCAGAAGAGCGGAGGCGCTTTTCGCGATGTCGTCGAAGGTGCATAAAATCTCGTGGCGCGCGATCGCGACGGAGGCGTTCGGGTTCTTCAAGCCGTGGCTTCCGATCATATACGGCGGATTGCAGGTGACCGCGTCGAAGGATGCCGCTCCGAAGAGCGCCGGCGCGTCCTTCACATCGCCCCGGACGATCCGGATCCGGTCTGCGAGGCGGTTGTACGCCACGCTTTTTTCCGCGAGGCGCGCGCTCTCCTCCTGGATTTCAAGGCCCGTCATATTCCTGCAGGCTGTTTTCGCCGCGAGAAGGATCGGGACGATCCCGTTCCCGCAGCACAGATCGATGAGGCGGTCGTTTTCCCGGACGCCGCGCGCGAAATCCGCCAGGAGGACCGCATCCGCGCCGAACCGGAAGCCGTGCTTCGACTGAATCAGAAAATAGCCGTTCTGAAGATCGTCCGCCTGCTCCTCCGGCCCCGGCTGTGCCGTATCGTCATGGAATTCTGTCATGCTTGTATCTCCGGGAAAATCGGGGCTTCCGCGTCCGCGGCAGCCCCTCTGGTTTTCAGTCGGTTTTCGGTTGATTTGCGGTCCTGTTTTTTGAGCGGGGCCGTCTTCTGCGGCGCTTTTTTTCCGGTGCGCCATCCGCGTCCTGTTCCGCAGGCGTACCCGCCGCCCGCGGGGCGTTCCCGTTTTTCGGCCGGTCGGAATCGCGGCCGTTCTCTTTTGACGTCTCGGACGGATGCCTCTCATTTTCGAGCCGGCGCTGCTTCTTCGCCGCGCGCTCGTTCCTGCGTTCGGTCGCCTTTTCCGCCGCGGCCGCCGCCTTCTCCGCGAGCACATCGCGGGCTTTGCGCCGCCGCGCGCCCTTTTTGTGCTTTTCCAGAATCGTCAGCTCAGAAGCAGGGTAGTCGTCGACGGTGGTTTCGTCCTCCTGCTCCGTCAGGACACGGACCATCTGGCGCAGAATGTTGACACTCTGCACCTCGCCGGTCAGGCCCTCCGCCGTCTGAACGGTATCGCCCACGCCCGGAAGCTGACGGTTCAGGTATTCGTATGTATCGGCCTCGTTTTTCAGGCAGCACATCAGCCGTCCGCAGGCGCCGGAAATCTTCGTCGGGTTCAGGGAAAGATTCTGCTCCTTCGCCATCTTGATGGACACCGGTATGAAGTCCGACATATACGAGCAGCAGCAGAGCGGCCGTCCGCAGATGCCGATGCCGCCGAGCATTTTTGTCTCATCGCGCACGCCGATCTGCCGGAGTTCGATCCGCGTCTTGAAGATGGAAGCGAGGTCCTTGATCAGGCTGCGGAAGTCCACGCGGCCGTCGGCGGTGAAATAGAACAGAATTTTCTTGCGGTCGAAGGTATATTCCGTGCTGATCAGCTTCATCTCCAGGCCGTGTTCCCGGATCTTTTTCTTGCAGATGGAGAAGGCCTCGCGCGCTTTCTCCTGATTTTCCCGCATGCGCTGCAGATCCTCCGCGGTCGCGGTGCGGATTACTTTTTTCAGAGGCTGCACGACCTTTGCGTCGTCCAGAACCGTCGGCGCCATAACGACGCGGCCGCACTCGACGCCGCGCGAGGTCTCGACGATGACATGCGAGCCGATGTGAATGTCAGGCGATTCCGGTTCAAAATAGTAGATCTTTCCGGCTGTCCGGAACCGCACTCCGATAATATTTGCCATGCCTTAGTTCTCCCTGATCGTCAGAAACAGAAGCTCCATGACCAGGTCAAAGTTGACATTTGCCCGGAGCCGCTGCTTCGCCGTTTCAATTGCTTTCTGGATCGTCTCGAGTCCCTCGTAGGAACTGGTGGACGCGCGTTGCCGCACGTAATTGATCTCATCCTTGAAGACAAGATTGTCCACCTCGCGCGTCGCCTTGAACAGAAGGACATCCCGGAACCACATGCCGAATATGTCCAGATACTCATAGACGTTCTGCTTATCCGCGGACATGAATTTCATCGCTTCGATCATCTCGGCGGTGTCCATGTTCTGGGATGATTTCATCAGCCGGACCGCGCCCTGCACGATCTGAATGAATTCGGACGATTCCGCCGCGCGGATCGCGCGCCCGATGTTGCCCTGCGCGTACGAGGCCTCGATCTCGGCCTGGTAGTCCGGAACGTGCATATTCTGGATCAGATAGTCGCGGACCTCCGTGTCGCTGACCGGTTTCATGTTCAGCACGACGCAGCGCGACCGGATCGTCGGCAGAAGCACGTCCGGATTATCCGCCAGCAGCAGGATCACCGCGTACTCCGGCGGCTCCTCGATGGTCTTCAGAATCGCGTTCTGCGCGGACGGAGTCAGTTTCTCCGCCTCGTCGATGATGTAGATTTTATAATCGCTCTCATAGGGGCGGATATCGATCGTATCGACAAGCTGCGCGCGCACGTCATCGACGCCGATGCTCGCCGGCTTGCTGTGTGTCACATAGAGAATATCCGGATGATTGCCGCCCAGCGCTTTTTTGCAGGATGTGCACCGCATGCACGGATCGCCGTCCTTTGAGCGGTCCCTGCAGAGCAGATCCATCGCGAAGAGGGAAGCGAGCATATTTTTGCCCGATCCGTCTTCCCCGCCGAAGATATAGGCGTGCGAAATTTTTCCGGTTTGTATTGAATGTTTCAGATGTCCGACGATTTCGTCCTGACCGACGATCCGGTCGAAGCCACGCAGTTCATCAAGATCACGCATTGCGGCTCACCTCCAGTGTGAAACGGCAAATTGCCGCTATTAATTAAAAAGTATAACATACAACTTTTATGCGGTCAAAGAGAGCGCAGAATTGTATCGCCGCGCCGTAAGCGCGGAATTGTATCGGCATGCCGATTGCGCTATGATAAAGAAAAAAGCGGCGGCAAGGCACAGATGAGGGGGCACCTCAAGACGGCTGCGGCTCGCGAAGGAGAAACAAAATTGAACGGTAAACTATTCTACCTGATGGGAAAGAGCGCGACCGGGAAGGATCATATCTTCCGCGTGCTGGCACAGGACAGAGGGCTGTCCCTGACGCCGCTCGTCATTTACACGACGCGGCCCATGCGCGAGGGGGAGAAGAACGGCCGGGAATATTATTTCACGGACGAAGAGAGACTCCGGGAGCTGCGCGCGGCGGGGCGCGTGATCGAGGAACGCGTCTATCAGACCGTGAACGGCCCCTGGTATTATTTTACGGCGGACGACGGTCAGATCGATCTTGAGCACCGCAGCTACATCGGAATCGGAACGCTGGAGTCATTCCGGAAGATCCGGGATTATTTCGGCGCGGAATATGTCCTGCCCGTCTATATCGAGACGGAGGACGGGATCCGGCTTGCGCGCGCGCTGAAGCGGGAGTGGAAGCAGGAGCATCCGGATTATGCGGAGGTCTGCCGGAGATTCCTCGCGGATACGGAGGATTTTTCGCCGGAAAAGATCCGGGAGGCGGGCGTTGCGCGCGTCTTTCCGAACAACGGCGAGCTTGCCGGCTGCATCGGGGAGGTGCGCCGCTACATCCGGGAAAGCCTGTGATCAGTCCGCCGCAGAAATACACAAACCCGCAAATGTAAAATCGGATGCAAATAGGATTGCCACCTTGCGCAACCGGCAGGCGTATGTTAATATCTTCTCTGGAAAAACAATTGTACACCACTCAAGGACAGACAAGATGAAAGATCGTTTCTATCTGGTAAGAGAAAAAGCAGTGCCGGAAGTACTGCTGAAGGTTTTTGAGGCGAAGCAGTCGATCGCGTCCGACCACATGACGGTGGGACAGGCGGTGAAAAAGGCCGGGATCAGCCGCAGTTCGTTCTATAAATACCAGAATGATATCGTACCTTTTCATGAAAACGCGAAGGGGACGACGATTACCTTCGTGATGCAGATGAAGGACGAGCCGGGCCTTCTCTCGGACGTACTCCGTGTGATCGCGGACAGCCGCGGAAACATTCTGACGATCCATCAGGCGATTCCCCTCGGGGAGGTCGCGACGCTCACGATCAGCGTCGAGATTCCGCCGGAGGAGGGGGACGTGGAGGAGATGCTCTCTGAGATAAAGGCGAAGCCCGGTGTGCGCGATCTTAAAATTCTGGGAAGAGAATAAGGAGGGACAATGGCTAAAATAGCAGTACTCGGTTTCGGCACCGTCGGCTCCGGCGTGGTTGAGGTCATCGAGACAAATAAGACAAGCATCAATAAGCGCGCCGGCGATGAGATTGAGATCAAATACGTTCTGGATCTCCGTGAATTTCCGGGCAACCCGATTCAGGATGTTCTGACCCATGATTTTAATGACATTCTGAACGATCCGGAGGTTTCGGTCGTCGTCGAGACGATGGGCGGCCTGAATCCGGCTTACGATTTCACGAAGCGCTGCCTGCTGGCGGGAAAGAGCGTCTGCACATCCAACAAGGAGCTGGTGGCGGAGCACGGTCTCGAGCTGATGCAGATTGCGCAGGACAACGGCGTCAACTATCTGTTTGAGGCGAGCTGCGGCGGAGGAATTCCTATCATCCGCGCGCTGAATTCCTCGCTGACGGCGGACGAGATCGATGAGATCACCGGCATTCTGAACGGAACGACGAATTACATTCTGACGAAGATGGCCAGAGACGGCGCGGAGTTCGACGAGGCGCTGAAGGAGGCGCA
Source organism: uncultured Eubacteriales bacterium (assembly GCA_900318755.1). Classification (GTDB taxonomy): domain Bacteria; phylum Bacillota; class Clostridia; order Lachnospirales; family Lachnospiraceae; genus CADBRN01. The sequence goes on along the minus strand of ONLT01000134.1, from coordinate 5,671 downwards.
GAACAACGGGTTCGCGGAGCGCAACCCGGAGGCGGACATCGAGGGACTCGACGCGTGCCGCAAGATTGCAATTCTGTCCTCGCTGGCGTACGGGAGAGATGTGCGCTGGCAGGATATTCACACGGAGGGAATCACAAAGATCACCGCGACGGATATCAAATATGCCCAGTCGATCGGCTGCAGCGTCAAGCTGCTCGCCACGAGCCGCAAGGTGAACAACCGGTTCTACGCGATGGTCAGTCCCGCGCTCATCAACGCGGATAATCCGCTGTACAGCGTGCAGGGCGTATTTAACGCGGTCTTTGTCCACGGCAATGTGCTGGGCGACGCGATGTTCTACGGCAGCGGCGCCGGCAAGCTTCCGACGGCGAGCGCCGTTGTGGCCGACGTCGTCGACTGCGCAAAGCATCCGCACGAGAACGTCATGAACCGCTGGAGCAGCAAAAAGCTGGATCTCATCGACATCGACGATGTCAGAAGCCGCTTTTTCGTGCGTGTCTCCGGAAGCCTTGCGGGCGACATCTCGAACGTCCAGGAAGTGTTCGGCAAAATCGAACCGATCAGCATTCCGGGCGTCGGAAATGAATTCGGATTTGTCACGGAAGAGATGTCCGAGCATGAGTACAAGGAGAAGGCATCGAAGATCGACAACATTATCAGCATGATCCGCGCGAGAATCTGAGCGGACCGGGCAGAACCTGGGAGTTGGATTATCATGAAATATTTACTGATGCTGGGCGACGGCATGGCCGACGAGCCGATCGAGACGCTCGGAAACAAGACGCCGCTGGAGGCGGCGAAAACGCCTGTGCTTGACGCCTACGCGAAACAGTCGGAGATCGGGATGGTCGCGACGATTCCGGAGGGCATGAATCCGGGATCCGACACCGCGAATCTGTCGGTGATGGGCTATGACCCGAAGCAATATTACACAGGAAGGTCGCCCCTCGAGGCGCTGAGCATCGGCATCCCGATGACGATGACGGACGTCTCGCTGCGCTGCAACCTTGTGACGGTTTCCGATGAGGAGGGAATTCCGTACGAGGAGCGCAGAATGATCGACCACAGCTCGGATGAGATCAGCACGGAGGACGCGGCGGTTCTTCTTAAGGCGGTCGCGGACGAGCTGCAGAACGACACGTGGAAATTTTACGTCGGCACCAGTTACCGTCACTGCGTGATCTGGGATCACGGCAGCGTCGTTCCGCTGACGCCGCCCCACGACATTCTTGGAAAAGTGATCGGACGGTATCTGCCGATTGAGAAGCAGCTCCGGGAGATGGAGGAAAAGAGTTACGAGATCCTGTCGAAGCATCCGCTGAATCTCGCGCGGAAGGAGAAGGGACTGAATCCGGCGAACAGCTGCTGGTTCTGGGGCGCGGGGACGCGTCCGGCGCTCTCTTCTTTCTATGATAAATATCACAAAAAGGGAATCATGATTTCCGCGGTCGATCTGCTGAAAGGGATCGCCGTCGGAGCGGGCATGGACTGCGCGGAGGTCCCGGGAGCGAACGGCGGACTTGAGACGAACTACGAGGGAAAAGCGAACGCGGCGATGGACGCGCTGCTGAACGGCGGCTATGATTTTGCCTACATTCATCTGGAGGCTCCGGATGAGATGGGGCATCAGGGAAGTCCGGGACGCAAGGTCACCTCGATCGAGCGCATGGATCAGCGGATCCTGAAAATTGTGCGGGAACGTTTCCGCGAGTCCGGCGAGGATTACCGTCTGCTTGTGCTTCCGGATCATCCGACGCCGGTGCGCCTGCGCACCCATGTGTCCGATCCGGTGCCGTATCTTCTGTATGACAGCACGGCGCCGCAGGATCACAGCTGGCACTACAACGAGCGCGAGGCGGCGGCGGGCGGCCATCTGATCGCGCGGGGCTGCGATCTCATGGGATATCTTTTCTCAAAGTAAACCGGATGGACCGGAACGAATCAGAACGGCGCGGGAGACCGCGCCGTTTTCGCGCGCCGGGAACGGGACGGCGCGCGGAATGAATTGTACAGCCTGCTCCCATGGTGTATACTGATAGCGTGCCTGCATCAGACGGCGCCGCGCGGTGTAAATCGCGTGTGTTTTTTGAATTGTTGCTGTATAATAAACATGAAAAGCAAATCTGCAAACGCATCGGTATATTTATTAAATTGTGCAAAAACTGACGTGGACACAGTTCCTGAAATTTAGTATGATAGAACACAGGGGAAACTGACCGGCGGTCAACATTACCCGGGAAGGACAGCATGAAAAAGAGAGACGAGAAATATTACATCACAACTGCGATCGCCTACGCATCGGGCAAGCCGCACATCGGGAATACCTATGAGATCGTACTGGCTGACAGCATCGCGCGGTTCAGAAGACAGCAGGGTTATGACGTCTGGTTCCAGACCGGAACCGATGAGCACGGCGTCAAGATCGAGACGAAGGCGGCGGAGGCCGGCGTGACGCCGAAGGAGTACGTCGACCGGGTTTCCGCGGAGATCCGCCGGATCTGGGACCTGATGAACACCTCCTACGATCATTTTATCCGCACGACCGACGATTATCACGAGGCGGAGGTCACGAAAATTTTTACAAAGCTCTATAACCAGGGCGATATATACAAGGGAAGTTACGAGGGCTGGTACTGCAACTCCTGCGAGTCCTTCTTCACGGAGTCCCAGCTCGTGGACGGAAAGTGTCCGGACTGCGGACGGCCGGTCGTCAAGGCGAACGAGGATGCGTATTTCTTCCGGATGAGCAAATATGCGGACCGGCTGATCGAGCACATCAATACGCATCCGGAGTTTATCCAGCCGGTTTCCAGGAAAAATGAGATGATGAACAACTTCCTGCTGCCGGGTCTGAAGGACCTGTGCGTGTCGAGGAGTTCCATCAAATGGGGCATTCCGGTCGAGTTTGACAAGAGCAACGTCATCTACGTGTGGCTGGACGCCCTCACAAACTACATCACCGGAATCGGCTACCGCTGCGACGGCGAGAGCACGGAGCAGTACAAGAAGTACTGGCCGGCGGATCTGCATCTGATCGGAAAGGACATCATCCGCTTCCATACGATTTACTGGCCGATCTTCCTGATGGCGCTGGGCGAGCCGCTTCCGAAGCAGGTCTTCGGACACCCGTGGCTTCTTCAGGGCGAAGGCAAGATGAGTAAATCGAAGGGCAATGTGATCTACGCGGATGATCTGGTGGATCTGTTCGGCGTGGATGCGGTGCGTTACTTCGTTCTGCATGAGATGCCCTTTGAGAACGACGGCGTGATCAGCTGGGAGCTGATGGTTGAGCGGCTGAATTCGGATCTGGCGAACACGATGGGCAACCTGGTGAACCGCACGATCGCCATGAGCAATAAATATTTCGGAGGCGAGGTCCGCGACGCGGGCGCCGCAGAGCCGGTCGACGACGATCTGAAGGCGGTCGTCACCCGGACGGCTCCGAAAGTCGGGGAGAAGATGGATGCGCTCCGCATCGCGGACGCGATCACGGAGGTCTTTGCGCTGTTCAAGCGGTGCAACAAGTACATCGACGAGACGGAGCCGTGGGTTCTGGCGAAGGATGAGGCAAAAAAGGACCGTCTGGCGACCGTCCTGTACAACCTCGTCGAGAGCATCACGATCGGCGCCTCGCTGCTGACCGCTTTTATGCCGGATACGGCGGAAAAGATCCTGAAACAGCTGGGCACCGTGCAGCGCGATTATGAGACGCTCGATCAGTTCGGCCTGTATCCGTCCGGCACGCATGTGACGGAAAAGCCGGAAATCCTGTTTGTGCGTCAGGATATCAAAGAAGTTATGAAGCAGGTGGAGAAGCTTCAGCCGAAGCCGCAGAAGCAGCCGGAGGCGGCGAAGCCGGAAGATGACGGCTCCGACATTCACCTTCCGGAGAAGGATGAGATCACGTACGATGATTTCGCGAAGCTTCAGTTTGCGGTCGGCGAGGTCCTCTCCTGCGAGGAAGTTCCGAAGTCGAAGAAGCTCCTGCTGTTTCGGGTGAAGATCGGCGATCAGACCCGTCAGATCGTCTCGGGTATCAAGAAATGGTATAAGCCGGAGGAACTGGTCGGACGGAAGGTCATGGTTCTTGTGAATCTGAAGCCGGCGAAGCTGGCGGGCCTCGTGTCCGAGGGAATGCTTCTTTCCGCGGAGGACGGCAGGGGCAACGTGGCGCTCATCGAGCCGCCGGAAAATATGCCGTCCGGATCGGACATCGCATGATTTTCGATACACACGCACATTATGACGATGAGGCCTTCGGCGCGGACCGTGCGGAAGTTCTTTCGGGCCTCGCCGGCCGGGGCGTCGGCGCGGTGACGGACGCGGCGTCCACGTACGCAAGCCTTGCGGAGGTGGCGAAGATTGTCCGGGACTGGCCGTTCGTTTTCGGAGCGTACGGAATCCATCCGGAGGAAATCGGCGGGGTGCCGGACCGGCCGGCTTGCGCAGATCCGGAACGGCCGGATGAGAGAACGCCGGCGCGTCCGGATTGCGGGATGCCGGACTGGCTGATCAGCGAACTGCGCTCGTACCTGCGCAGTCCCGGAGCAGTTGCGGTGGGCGAGATCGGACTGGATTATCATTGGAACAAAGATGACAGGAAGCGTCAGATCCTCTGGTTTGAGACGCAGATCGGAATCGCGCGGGAGGAACACCTTCCGGTGGTGATTCACAGCCGCGACGCGGCGAAGGACACGATGGAAACGGCGCGGCGCCTCCGGCTCGGCGAGGTCGGCGGCGTGATGCACTGTTATTCTTATTCACTCGAGATGGCAAAAGAATATCTGGACATGGGATTATATCTCGGGGTCGGCGGAGTTGCGACATTCAAAAACGCCAGACATCTGAAGGAGGTTGTGAAATATGCGCCTCTTTCCGGAATCGTTCTGGAGACGGACTGTCCGTATCTCGCGCCGGAACCGCACCGCGGGACGAGGAACGATTCCGGAAATCTCCGGTACGTTGCGCGAGCGGTGGCGGAAATAAAGGGAGTTTCACCTGACGAAGTGATCAGTGCGACGTGGGAAAACGCGCTGAAGCTTTACCGGATCAATCCGGAGGATCTGCAGATATGTCAGGCCAGCAGCCGGTGACCTATAACTTTATGTGAAGAAGGAGACGGACTCATGTCAAAGGGCGAAAGCAAAAACAGGGAAGAAAAACAGGGAGCGAAGAAAAAAACCGCGGTGAGAAGAAGTCCTGTGAAGAAACAGACGAAAACCGCGTCGGGGGCCGTCAGAACCGCGGCAAAAACGGGCAGGACCGCCCAGAAGAAAGCGGCGAAGAAGACCGCGGCGAATCAGCCTCATTTCGGCGAACTGGACCAGTATCTTTTCGGCCAGGCGACACATCACGAGATTTATAAGAAGATGGGAGCGCATCCGGACACGGTAGACGGAAAGCCCGGCGTGTGGTTCACGGTCTGGGCGCCGAACGCGAAGGGCGTCGGCGTCGTCGGTGAATTCAACAACTGGGATGATGAAAATGATGCGATGACCAGGGTGGCGGATATGGGCGTCTACGAGAAGTTCATTCCGGGAGCGAAGGTCGGAGATCTTTATAAATACAAGATCTATACGGCTGCCGGCGACGAGCTTTACAAGGCGGATCCGTATGCGTTCTGGGCGGAGAAGCGCCCGGGCACGGCGTCGCGGATCGCCGATATCTCGGG
>ONLT01000138.1 GCA_900318755.1 uncultured Eubacteriales bacterium | reverse complement strand
TGGCGCAGGAATGGAACATGCGGTATATGCTGGTGGACGGGCACGGAAACTTCGGCTCCGTCGACGGAGACAGCCCTGCGGCCATGCGGTACACCGAGGCCAGACTCTCGAAAATTTCCATGGAAATGGTCGCGGACATCAACAAGGATACCGTTGATTTTGTCCCGAATTTCGATAATACGGAAAATGAGCCCACAATTCTGCCGGCGCGTTTTCCGAATCTTCTCGTAAACGGAACGAGCGGAATCGCGGTCGGAATGGCGACGAATATTCCGCCTCACAATCTCCGCGAGACGGTCGATGCGGTCGTTAAAATTATTGACAATCAGGTCGAAGAGGACCGGGATACGACGATTGACGAGGTGATGAAAATCATCAAGGGCCCGGATTTTCCGACCGGTGCCCAGATTATGGGCACCCGGGGGATCGAGGAGGCTTACCGGACCGGCCGGGGGAAGATCCGCACGCGGGCGGTCAACCGGATCGAGGTGCTTCCGAACGGGAAGAGCCAGATTCTTGTGTCTGAGCTCCCCTATATGGTCAATAAAGCGAACCTGATCAAAAAGATCGCCGATCTCGTCAAGGAGAAAAAAATCGACGGGATTACGGACGTGCGTGACCATTCAAGCCGCGAGGGCATGGAAATCTGCATCGAGACGCGCCGTGACGCAAATCCGAACGTCATCCTGAACCAGCTGTACAAGCACACGCAGCTTCAGGATACGTTCGGCGTGATTATGCTGGCGCTTGTGGACGGTCAGCCGAAGATCCTGAATCTTCTTCAGATGCTTCAGTATTACCTGAAGCATCAGGAGGATGTAGTGACGAGGCGGACCCGCTACGATCTGAACAAGGCGGAGGAACGCGCTCACATTCTGGCCGGACTGCTGAAGGCGCTCGACCACATTGATGAGATTATCCGGACGATCCGTTCTTCGGCGAATACGCCGGAGGCAAAGGAAAACCTGATGCGTCAGTTTGACTTTTCTGATGTGCAGGCTCAGGCCATCGTCGATATGAGACTGCGCGCTCTCACCGGCCTGGAGCGGGAGAAGCTTGAAAATGAATTTCACGATCTGAAGATCAAAATCGGGGAATATAAAGAAATTCTGTCGAACAGGAAGAGTCTTCTGCGTCTCATAAAGAAGGAGATCACGGAAATTTCGGATAAGTACGGCGATGACCGCCGGACGAAGATTTCCCACGATTACTCCGATCTGACGACCGAGGATCTGATTCCGGACGACAACATCGTCATCACCATGACGAGGCTGGGCTACATCAAGCGGATGACGACGGATACATTCCACAGCCAGAACCGCGGCGGCAAGGGCATCAAGGGGATGCAGACGCTCGACAGCGATAACATCGAGGATATCTTTATGACGACGGCGCACCATACGCTGCTGTTCTTCACGAACGCGGGACGCGTTTACGAGATGAAGGCGTACAGGATTCCGGAGGCAGGCAGGACGGCCCGGGGGACCGCGATTATCAACCTGCTGCAGATGCAGCCGGATGAGAAGGTTACGGCTGCAATCCCGATCGATTCGTTTAACGAGACGGATTATCTGTTTATGGCGACGAAAAAGGGCGTGGTCAAGAAGACGCCGATTATGGACTACGCAAATATCCGGAAAAAGGGCCTCACCGCGATTATTCTGCAGGAAGACGACGAACTGATTGAGGTGAAGTATACGAACGGAAGCCGGGATGTCATGCTGACGACAAAGAACGGCATGCTGATCCGGTTCAATGAGACCGACGTGCGCGGCACGGGACGGTCATCGATGGGTGTGCGCGGAATTGATCTGGACAAGGGCGACGAGGTGGTTTCGATGCAGCTCGATGTGCAGGGAGAATACCTTCTGTTCGTGTCGGAGAACGGCTACGGCAAGCGTACAAAAATCAGTGAATTCAAGTGCCAGCACAGAGGCGGAAAAGGTCTGATCTGTTATAAGATCGCGGATAAGACCGGAAGACTCGTGGGCGCGAAATCCGTCGAAGAGGAAAATGAGGCGATGCTGATTACGACGGAGGGAATTGTCATACGGTTCCGCTGTGCGGATGTTCCGGTCATCGGCCGCAGTACGTCCGGAGTGCGTCTGATGAATGTCGGTGATCATATCTCAGTCGCAAGTCTGGCGAAGGTCCGGAATGACGAGGATGACGGATATGACGCATCCGGTGAATCCGGTGAGGAGCATGCAGATGAACCGGCAGGCGAAGAAGAAGAGGAAACGACGGAGCCGGTGAGCTGAGAAAGAATTCTGCGTGTCAGATCAGCCCGTATTCCGGAGCACACAGACCGGAATGCGGGCTGTTTTTTCAGAACATGGCCGATACAAAAACCAGATATAGATTTTACAGGCGGATAAATTACCAATTGTTGTAGTCCCGAAAAAACCGCGTAAATACTGAAAAAACACGTTGACAAAAAATAAAAGCGTTTGTATAATTTTAGTTACGTTCTCGAGTGAGGCGTACAAAAGCTCCGGCTCACCGGATCTCGAATTGGTATGAAACGCAGTTCGGCTTTGGAGAAGTACTCAAGAGGCCGAAGAGGCGCCCCTGCTAAGGGTGTAGG
>ONLT01000140.1 GCA_900318755.1 uncultured Eubacteriales bacterium | reverse complement strand
GAGAGACACACACCGTCTCCGATCTCGATTTTCCAGGATCCGGTCTCAATGAACCGGTACTCGGGGAAGTGGATCTCGATATCGCCGGCTGCCTCCGGAAGCGTCAGCCTTCCCTCCGGACTGATGATCTGCTCCTTCGAGCGAAGCTCCTCCAGTTCCGGAACAGGAGTCTGCGTAACGATTCCGTTCCGGAAATGCAGAACGCGCGGAACAGTCAGCGCATTCTCCCATCCTCTCCCGGCGGTCGGATTTTCATATGGATGATCCGGCATTCCCGACCATCCGATCAAAATCCGCCGGCCGCTCTCGTCCTCAAAGCTCTGCGGCGCGTAGAAGTCAAACCCGAAATCCCACTCGCGGAACGGTTTAAAGGACTGCGCCCCGCGAATGTCTCCGGATACCGGAAAATAACCGGATTGATAGAGATTCTCGAAACGGAACTCCTCGGACTTCAGCCCCTGCGGGCAGAGCGAGATCACACTCTGCCCGTCGACCGTGAAGTAATCCGGGCACTCCCACATATATCCGAACGGTTTCGCCGTGCTGACAATTTTCAGGAGTTTCCAGTCGGTCAGATTCCCGCTCTCATAGAAAAGAAGCGCTCCGCTGTCGTCGTCCATTCTGGCGCCGAGAACCATATACCAGACGCCGTTCTCCCTCCACACCTTCGGGTCGCGTACGTGGCGCGTGCAGTGCTCCGGATAATCCTTCGTCCCGAAAAGCACCTTCTTTTCACCGTACTCCTTCCCATCTCCTGTTTTCACAAGAATGGTGTTGCTCTCGCGCCCGTCACAGATGTAGTCGTAATCTCCCGCGTGCTTGATGTTGCCCGTATAAAAGAGACAGATTTCGCCGTTTTGAACAACCGCGCTCCCGGAATAGCATCCGTCCCGGTCCGCAGTCTCCGGCCAGAACGGCACACCTTCAAACTGAAGGTGCACCAGATCCGGTCCTGCGTAATGCCCCCATGTTCTGGCCATGCGCCCGTCCGGCGCCGGCGTGTTCGGAGCGTACTGAAAATAAATATGATACGTTCCGTCCGCCTGACACAGGCCGTTCGGATCGTTCAGCCAGCCATCCGGCGGCATCAGATGATACGCGAGACGCCAGTTGTCTTTTCCATTGCTCATCGTTCGTTCCCCCTGACTCCGGCCGAATCCGCACGGCATCCGGCATTCCCGGCCGCGTCCTCTTCACTCAAGCTCGAGAACCGGCGTACCGGGTTCCGTATCTACGACCATCTTTACATCGCCATACTCATCCGTATTCGTGATAATGACAGGCGTATCGATGCAATAACCATCCGCACGGATTCCATCAAGATCAAACTCAAGAAGAAGCTGTCCCTTCTTCACCTCATCTCCGGATTTCGCGTGCGCCTTAAAGTGCTTTCCGTTCAGCTTTACCGTATCAATTCCGACATGAATCAGAACCTCGATGCCGTCGTCCGAGGTCAGGCCGAGCGCATGCATCGTGTCATACAGCAGATCGAGCGTGCCGTCAAACGGAGCATAAATTTTCCCCTCCGTCGGAATGATTGCCATACCCTTCCCGAGCGTCTCGGACGCGAAGGTCGGGTCATGAACCGCAGAAAGCGGAATTGCTTTTCCCTTTGCCGGAGCGTAAACAATCTTCTTTCCGCTCTCCTGCTTTCCTTCGGCTTCCGGAGCAGCCATTTCAGCCGCCGCGCCTGCGGCCGCGGATCCGGTTCCTTCTGCTGCCGGCGCTTCCGACGCCGGTTCTTCCGACGCCGGTTCTTTCGACACCGGCGCTTCCGATGCCGGCGATCCTTCTGCCGCCGGTGCCTCTGCTGCCGGCGCTTCTGCTTTTTCATCATGATATGTGATGAACGAAACGGCAAATGCCACGACGAACGAGACGAGCATCACGATCGCATACTGCAGGGTATAACCCGGTGTGATCAGAAAGCCGAACAGACCGGTCACGCCATAGGCATTCGCACCGATGCCGGTCAATGATGCGACCATGCCTCCTGCGGCGCCGCCGATGCAGGCGGAGATAAATGAAGTACGGTAACGGATATTTACACCGAAAATCGCCGGCTCTGTGATTCCGAGAAATGCGGAAAGAGATGCCGGGAGCGCCACCTCCTTCGTCTTCGCTTTCTTCGTCTTGACACCGACCGCCATGGCCGCCGCACCCTGTGCGACATTTGCCGCGGTCGCAACCGGCATCCACGTGTTGAGGCCGGTACCGAGCATCTGCGCCTCAATCATGTTGTACATATGATGGAAGCCCGCGACGACTGTGAAGGCGTAGACGAAACCGATCATCAAACCTCCTATTCCGTACGGAAGACCGATCAGCGCCCGCGCTCCGTCGAGGATCCACTGCTCAACCTGCGAGAAAATCGGCCCGATAAAGAGCATGGTCAGAAGGCCGGTCACAAGAACCGTGACAAGCGGTGTGACGAACAGATCAATAATTTCCGGCACGATCTTGTGCAGCTTCTTCTCAAGCCAGCTCATAAACAAAATGGCGATGATCACCGGAATGACGTGGCCCTGATATCCTACGTTCTCAACCTTGTATCCTCCGAACTGGAACCAGGTGACGATATCCGGGTTCTTGATCAGCTCGCCGCTCGGAGAGGCCGGGTTCTTTATATACTGACTCCACGCGTTGACAAGGTTCGGATGGATCATAATGAATCCGATAACCGCCGCGAGGAACTGATTGCCGCCGAATTTTTTCGCCGCGCTGACCGCGATCAGAATCGGCAGCATGGAAAGCGCCGCCCCGGCAAACAGATTGATCAGCGAGTAGATGCTGCTGTCCGCAAGATTCGGCCAGACCTGAATCAGTCCGTTCAGAAGCCCGTTCAGCAGTCCGCTGGCAACGATGGCAGGAATGATCGGGACAAAAATATCACCGAGCGTCTTGATCGCCCGGAAGAACCAGTTCTGCTTCTGAGCCGCCGCTTCTTTTACATCTGATTTTGACGCTTCCGATACTCTGGCCATTTTAATAAATTCATCGTAAACCTTGTTAACCGTTCCGGTTCCGATGATAACCTGAATCTGCCCGGACGCTTCAAAACACCCCTTGACGCCGTCGACGCTTTCCACGCCGGCCTTATCCAGCTTCGCGTTATCCGCAATTACGAGTCGGAGCCTCGTGGCGCAATGCGCCGCAGAAATGACATTATCCGGCCCGCCGACGTGGTCCAGCACGCCTCTGGCTGTTTTTGCATAATCCATAAAATGCCCTCCTCAAAAATAATCAACAACAATAATTATATTGTATCCTATCTTTCTTGTAAATATCTGAACAAATTTTGTTGAATCAACCTCGATTGTTCGGCTACAGTGCACATATTTTTATAAATTCTGCACAATCGCAAAATTTTAGTCTTTCGCGTCAGAATCCGCTCGCGAACTATTTCTTCCTGATCTCCGTAAAAAACGCCGCCCGTCATCTGTGTCCCGTCAATTTGATATAGCAAAATAGCCTGAAATCATCGCAGACCGCCTGATTTTCATGGCAATCCCCCGAATAGAATTCGCAGAGCCGGCTTTTGTACTGGGCTTTGATTTTTTTTGCAATATATCAATATGTTATAGTCAGGCGCCGGATATTGCAGAAACGATCGCGTTCATGTATTATGGAGCAAATGACCAGCATATCAGAAAGAGGGGCTCCCGAATGAAACCATATGCAGAAATGAGCAAAGAAGAACTCGCAAACGAGATCGCGTCGCTGAAGCAGGAATACAGACACTATCAGTCACTCGGTCTTTCTCTTGATATGAGCCGCGGCAAGCCGTGCAAGGAACAGCTTGATCTTTCGATGGGACTTATGGATTCTCTGAACTCCAATTCCGATCTTTGCTGTGAAGACGGAACAGACTGCCGCAATTACGGCGCACTCACCGGTATTGACGAGGCAAAAGTTCTCATCGGCGACATGATGGAGAACAACCCGGATAACATTATTATTTACGGAAATTCTTCTCTTAATGTCATGTATGACACGGTATCCCGCGCGTACACCCACGGCATTATGGGGAATACTCCGTGGTGCAGGCTGGACAAAGTCAAGTTCCTCTGCCCGGTACCCGGATACGACCGCCACTTCAAAATCACAGAGTACTTCGGGATTGACATGATCCCGGTTCCGATGTCCCCGACCGGTCCGGATATGGACATGGTCGAGCGTCTGGTCGCTGAGGATGAGACGATCAAGGGCATCTGGTGCGTACCGAAGTACTCGAATCCTCAGGGGTACTCCTACTCGGATGAAACCGTGCGGAGATTCGCGCGCCTGAAGCCTGCCGCGAAGGACTTCCGTATCTTCTGGGATAATGCCTACGGAATTCACCACCTGTACGAGGATAAGCAGGACTATCTGATCGAAATTCTCGCGGAATGCAAGCGGGCGGGCAATCCGGATATGGTTTACAAATTTGCTTCCACCTCAAAAATAACATTCCCGGGAAGCGGTATCGCAGCGCTCGCCACATCCCTGAACAACCTCGAAGACATCAAGGAGCAGCTGCGGCATCAGACGATCGGACACGATAAAGTCAATCAGCTCCGTCACGTCCGCTTCTTCAAGGACATCCACGGGATGGTCGAGCATATGAAAAAACATGCCGACATCATTCGTCCGAAGTTTGAGATGGTTGAGCAGACTCTTGAGGACAATCTCGGAGGACTCGGCATCGGCACATGGACCAAGCCCCTCGGCGGATATTTCATCAGCTTTGATTCCCTGCCCGGCTGCGCGAAATCCATCGTCAGCCACGCAAAGAAGGCAGGAGTTGTCATGACGAACGCCGGCGCCACCTGGCCTTACGGAAAAGATCCGCACGACAGCAACATTCGAATTGCACCGACCTACCCGTCCGCGGCGGATCTGAAAACTGCCGCACAGCTCTTTACCCTCTGCGTCAAGCTTGTCAGCGCGGAGAAGCTGTACGCTGAGATGGGCGACTGATCCGCCGTCCATCCGGGCGGATCGAATCCGGATTTCATATCGGGGTCATATCGGGGCTGTTGGGCAAATACCAATCCTCAGTAAATCCCGCACTCCAGTCCGAGCAGGTCCCGCGCATCGCGCTGTACCTGCTCGAACCCGGTGCACCGCAGCGCACTGATCCCAACCCCCTGCGCGGCTTCTGTGTTCTCCTCTTTATCATCTATAAACAGGCATTCCCCCGGATCAAGCTGATATTGTTCCAGAAGAATCCGGTATATTTCCGGATCCGGTTTAATTCTCTTCACATTACAGGAGAAAATCCCTCCGTCCATCAGGCACAGAAAATCCAGTGCATGCGGATTCGTGTACATCATCAGGTGCGAATAATTTGATAGAAAATAGGTGCGATATCCGCTTTTTTTGATCGCTGTGATCCACGGAACCGCATGGTCTGTTCTGTACGCGATTTCCCCCGCGCGATCCCATACCTTATAAATTCCGTCCTTCATATCCGGGTCACAGGCAACCATTCTACGGAGGACCTCATCCTCCGGTATGATCCCCCGGTCCAGCTCCGTCCACAGTCCGGAGTTCCAGACAGCTCCGTGCACACGATCCCACGCCGCTGTATCCCCGCCAAAAAGATCCCGTGCAAACTCCTCAAGTCGGATTCCCACAAGAACCTTGCCAATATCAAAAATTACATTTTTTACCGCCGTATTTCGTTCCATTTTTCCCCGCACCGTTTCAAAGCACACTTTTCCTGTTCTGATTCTCTTGGCATTCGGCCCGGCGAATGCTAGAATAAGTCAATACCAACGCAGTCAAAGATTCCTGAGAGAACAGTCGCCATGAATTTCATTCGAAGTTTTCTTGTGATAATCGGACTTATCTTTACCATTTGGTTTTTTCTCCCTGTGATTACCGGTGGCATCCTGAACATCGGAAATATCACGGGAATGCTTTTTTTTACCGTTCTGGCCCTGATCGGATTGCTCGGTCCCGGACGGATCCTCTCCGTACTTCCACGGGGCGTGGCAATTCTGCTGTCTGTCCTGTATCTGTGTACCGCATTCACCGCAATCGTCGTGATCGCTTTTATGATTCGCGGCTCCCACACATCATGGGGCGATACCAGCGCAGCGGATTCACAGGGTCCGACGATCATTATTCTCGGCTGTAAGACAGGGAGCCGCATGATGAACGAGCGGATCCTCATCGGAGCGCACCTGCTGAACGAGTATCCGGACGCAGTCTGTATCCTGTCCGGCGGCACTGGCCCCGACGAAAATGAATCCGAAGCGGATTATATGTATTCGCGCCTCACAGAAGCCGGAGTCGACAGCAGCCGGCTTTACCGGGAAGATCGTTCATTGAACACATTTCAGAACCTGAAATATTCTGCCGGCATCATCCGGTCCGCGCACCTCAGCCGCCGCGTGATGATTGTAACCCATGAATTTCATCAGTACCGCGCATGCCGGATTGCCAGACGCCTGCAGCTGATTCCCCGTTCTGAAAACGCAGCGACACCATGGTGGCTCCTGCCGACATACTGCAGCCGCGAATCCTTCGCCATTATCAGAGAATGGATCAGCACTCCCATTTGAAACCGCAGACCAATCAGACTAAGGAGGTTTTCAAACAATGTTTCGACTTTGGGGAAAACTTGTCAAGGGCAGCAAAACGTTGCGGGATACTGTCATCGAAGATTCGAGCAGCGATACAAGAACCCATAAAATTCTGAACGGTTTAACCGAGATCTGCTATCAGTTTGATCTCTCTGTTCCGATCTGGCTCGATTCAAATATCGCGGATTTTAAACATCGCAAAAAGACCCGCTTCACATCTGACAATTTCATCGACTCAATTGAGTTTGATTTTCTCGAGCTTTCAGTTCTGGAGGAGGACGGATATTAACCGCCGCTCCTCCCGTATATCGCCTCAGCTTATCCGGTTATTCCCGGCTGAGCTTCTGAAGCATACCCCGCACAAGATTTACACTGTGCCGGATCGCTTTCTTTTCAAACGTATCGTAATCCTCCGCCGCACTGTCATCCGCCTTGTCGGAGATCGCCCGCAAAATCACACAGCCGATCCCGTTCAGATACGCCGCCTGTGCGATTGCTGCTCCCTCCATCTCCGCGCAGGATCCGTTATACACTGCGCGAAGTTCTTTTTTCATCTCATGATCGGATATGAATCGGTCCCCGCTCACGACTCTTCCTCTGTACATACGGATGTCCGGATTGACCTCTTTGCAGACCGATTCTGCCAGAGCGATCAGCCTTTTATCCGCCGGAAACGCCAGCGTATCCATCCTCGGGATCTGCCCCGGAGCGTAGTCGAACGCCTCAACATGGACGTCGTACTGGAGCGCATCCTCGGAAACGACGATGTCCCCGATATTAATTTCATTCCGCAGGCTTCCGGCGATCCCTGTGTTGATCACCGCACCGATCCCGTAATCATCGACCAGAATCTGCGTACAGATGCCCGCATTCACCTTTCCGATGCCCGAACGTACGACAACCGCCTCGACCCCGCAGAGCCTTCCCTTAAAAAATTCCATACCGGCTTTCGTTCTTGTCGTAACAGCACTCATTTCTGCCTTCAGCCGGCTGACTTCTTCTTCCATCGCGCCGATAATTCCGATTCGATTCATAATTGCTTCTTCTCCATTTTTTCAATTCTGTTCTCAGCGATCCCACTTATCGCAAAGCGAATTGATCTGATTCGTCAATTTGCTCAGATCTTTGTTGGAACCGCCTTCGTTATGCGTAATAACAGTAAGCAGTCTCTGACCCGCCGCCCACAGGCGCTCAAACACGGCATCCGCACGTCTCGCACCGGCTCCGTGGCCCTTCTTTTCAGCCCGAACCCCAGCCGGCGCCGCGATCATCTCGCCGGCCGCCAGATCAAACTCCCAGCCCGGGAACGGTGCCGCCGCATCATAACCGAGCTCTGTGCGCAGGCGGTCCGCGAAAATCTCCGTCACCGTATCCTCTCCGTGCGTCACAAAAACCTTTGACGGTTTTTCTTTAAAGGCGGATGCCCATTTCATCAGGCCATTGCAGTCCGCATGTCCGCTGATTCCCGGAAGCGATGTAATCTCCGCCGCGACATTGATTTCCTCGCCAAACATCTTTACATGAGTCGCCCCTTCAATCAGTGCACGGCCAACTGTACCGTTTGCCTGGTACCCGACAAAAAGAATAGTGCTCTCCTTTCTCCAGAGATTATGCTTCAGGTGATGCTTAATCCTCCCTGCGTCACACATACCGCTCGCAGATATAATGACTTTCGGTTCCGTGTCCATATTGATCATCTTCGACTCATCCGCCGTGATGGCCGTTCTCAGGCCCGGGAACCGGATCGGGTTGATTCCCTTTGCGATCAGATCCTTCGCCTCCTGATCAAAACAGTCTTCGTAATGCCTGTCAAAGATCGTAGTTGCCTCAATCGCCAGCGGACTGTCGACGTAAACCTCAAAATCCGGATGTTCCGGCACAAGATTCTGCTCCTTCACCTGCCGGATGAAATAAAGCATCTCCTGCGTACGTCCGACCGCGAATGACGGAATGACAAGATTTCCTCCGCGTTCAAAGGTCCGGCGGATAACCTTCGCCAGTTCAGTAACGTAGTCCGGAACGTTTCCATGCGCACGGTCGCCGTACGTAGATTCCATAATAACATAATCCGCGCTGTCAATGTAGGTCGGATCGTTAATCAGCGGCTGATTGAGATTTCCGATATCTCCGGAGAATACAATTTTCTTCTCCACTCCGTTTTCCTGAAGCCACAGCTCCAAACTCGCGGATCCAAGCAGATGTCCTGCATCCACAAGACGCAGCCGGATCCCGTCCGCAATCTGTATCTTCTGCCAGTACGGAAGCGGCCGAAGATGACGCACCGCCTCCATTGCATCCTTCATCGTATAGACCGGTACATATTCTTCTTTTCCCGCACGTTTTCCCTTCCGATTCCGCCACTCCGCCTCAAATTCCTGAATATGTGCGCTGTCGCGAAGCATAATATCGCACAGATCAGCCGTGGCCTCCGTCGTATATATATCCCCGCGGAACCCATCCTCGCAGAGCTTCGGAATCATTCCGGAATGATCGATATGTGCATGAGTCAGAAACATAAAATCAATCTGCGACGCCGGAACCGGAAGGGGTTTATTCTCATAAAGATTCTGGCCCTGCTCCATTCCGCAATCCACAAGAAATTTTTTTCCGCATGCTTCAATATAATAACAGCTGCCCGTCACTTCATGTGCCGCACCGAGAAACGTAATGTTCATTTTCTGCCTCCTCTTCCCCAGTTTTGTTATTATTATAATCCCTGACCTGATAAAAAGGAAGTTTCCCGGTATTTTGTCAAATTTTCTTTGCAAACTCCACGGCATTTTAATCAATCTGCAAAACAATCCCCTCCTCTTTTCTATCTCCCAGTCAGCCCGGCCGGAATTATCCGCTTCTTCCTTTGTTTGTTTCCGACGTTCATCCGGCCGGAACCGCCTGCCGGCTCTCCACAAACCACGCCCCTGGTTCCGTATCTTCAAAAAAAAGATATGCGTTCTGTCCCCGGCACCGGATCGTATACCGCAGGCCGCAGCCTCCCGCCTTCATGCTTGCGGCCCTTCTGCAGTCCAGAATTCTTTCGATATCATAGCGGACATCTCCCATTTTAAGCCACTTCGGAACAATCCGGCCGTCCCTTTCAAAAATGACACCCACCTCTACATATACCTTATAGGTCTCTTCCATTTGCTGCGCCCCCTTCACGCACCGCTCAGATTTCCTTTCTGGAAATAAGACAGCGGATGAATTACCTGCTCCTGTCTTTTTCTCGGCGTAATGCGGGGCCCGAATGCCATAAGGCCGCGCCGGATGGCATCATCCCCGAACCGTCTGCGGATCTTTTCAACCGTCTGATCCATAATCAGCTGTTTCTTTCTGACTGTTTCACTTCGAAACAGACTGAGCTGATACGGCCGTTTCTCCGCCGTAAGATTTGACACACGTACACATAATCCCCGAATCGGTTTCTTCCATCGGTAATTTTCCCGGAACAGACGAAACGCCTCCTCTGCAATCTCAAATGAAATATTGGTGGGTACATCGATCCGGTGCCGGCGTGTCAGACCATGCAGTTCCGAATCCCGTACGTACAATTCAATTACGTCTCCCGCAAACCCGTTTTCGCGCAGCCGCCTTGCAACGCTCTCCGAAAGCATATAGCACGACACGCGCACCTCTTCGTCCGTTTTTAAATCGTAAGGCATCGTCATGCCGTTTCCGACGCTTTTCACCGGAACCTGATCCCCGATCAGACTAACCGGGGTGCGGTCCTCCCCATTCGCAAAGATACTCAGCGTCGAGCCCATTTTTCCGAAATACGCGTACAGAAAATCCGGATCGGTTTCCGCCAGCTCTCCGATCGTATTGATTCCCAGTTTTCTCAGCTTCGCCGATGTCGCGCGTCCGACATAAAGAAGTTCCGAAACCGGCCTCTCCCAGACGATCCGCCGATAATTTTCCCTGCTTACGCAGGTAACCGCATCCGGTTTCCGATAATCGGAGCCGAACTTTGCAAAAATCTTATTCCAGCTGACGCCGACGCTGACCGTAAGTCCGAGCTCCTTTCTGACCCGCTCGTTAATTTCCTTCGCAATCTTCTCACCTTCTCCTTTGATTCCGCAGCTCTCGCTGACATCAAGCCAGCATTCATCCAGTCCGAACGCTTCAACACGATCTGTATAATTTCCGTATATTTCCCTGAGATATCCGGAAAACCGCAGATACTGATCATAATCCGGCGGCAGTATCACCAGACCGGGACACGCTTCCCTCGCCTCCCACAGCGCTGCTCCCGTCCTTACACCGCTGCGCTTCGCAATGTAGTTTGCCGTCAGAATAATCCCGTGCCGTGTCTCCGGGTCGCCGCCTACCGCCATCGGAAGATTCCTGCACTCCGGATGATGCAGCATTTCCACTGATGCGTAAAAACAGTTCGCATCGCTGTGCAATATCGTTCTCATCGTCTTCTCCCGCCACGCGAGTCGCATCTTCGTTTTTTGTGATTATATGCGCGTTTTATCTTCGCGTCAATAGGATATACGATGTTTTTCTTCGCATTTTTGTGAAATTTATCTTGTCTTAACTTCCTGTTCATGATAGAATGAGCACATATCACGAAGATGGCACGAAGGTCTATCTCTTTCCGGAGGAAAATTATGACATTTGGAGAAAAAATACGCAGATTGAGAAAAGACGCGGGAATGACTCAGGCCGAGCTCGCGAAACAAATTCACGTTTCAGGAAGAACGGTCCAAAGTTACGAATCCGGCCTCAGTTACCCCAAAAGCCGCTCCACCTATGATGAACTGGCAGCGGCACTCGGCTGCAGTGCGGATTATCTTCGTACGGAAGGTGAGCCGGACACCGCATTTTCTTCTGGCAAAAGATCCGATGCAGAACGCTCTTTCATTAAAGACGCAGCAGGTCAATACGGTTCAAGAGGTGCGCGGCAGGCAAAGGAACTGGTCGCCGAGGTCAGCGGTCTCTTCGCCGGCGGAGAACTGGCCGAAGAGGACATGGACGAGATGATGAAAGCCATTCAGGATGCTTACTGGGTCTCCAAAAAGATGAACCGGAAATATGTTCCGAAAAAATACCATTCGGAAGATCCGGATGCCTGAAAAGGAGGCTGCCGATGAATCACAGCGCCGATCGAATCGCGAATCTGGCGGATCATCTGGTTGAAAAATACCATACCCGGGATCCGGAGGAACTCGCCTCCTGCCTGCGTATTACAATTATGGAGCGAAATTTTAAAAAGCAGAATGGCGCCTATGTCGTGGAAGCGGGAAATCCTTTTATTTTTATCAAAAAAGATCTTCCATCCTATATGAGGAAGATGGTTATCACGCACGAAATCGGACATGACCGGCTGCATCGCGCCGAGGCGGAAGGAACCTGTTTTTTTCACGAGTTTGAACTGTTTAATATGGCCGCCAGCCGTATGGAATATGAAGCGAACCTGATGGCCGCTCAGATTTTGCTTCCGGACCGGGAAATTCTCGAATACATCCAGATGGGGTATGACACCCAGCAGATCGCGAACATCATGCATTCTGACATCAATCTGGTCGCACTGAAAAATGATATTCTGATCGCCAGAGGACATTCTTTTCGCCGTCAGGATCACAACAACTGTTTCCTGCGCCCGGAATAATTTGCTGAATTGTAAAAGTGAATTCCGTGTGAAATAGTAAATTCCATCGTACCTTTAAAATCGTAGATTTTTTAATAGTTTAGAG
>ONLT01000141.1 GCA_900318755.1 uncultured Eubacteriales bacterium | reverse complement strand
CATTGTCGTCGGAGTAGGCGGCGCGGGCAACAATGCCGTGAACCGCATGGTCGACGAGGCGATCAGCGGCGTAGAGCTTGTCGGAATTAATACAGATAAACAGGCGCTTCAGATGTGCAAGGCACCGACGGTGCTGCAGATCGGCGAGAAAATTACGAAGGGCCTCGGCGCCGGTGCAAAGCCGGAGGTTGGCGAGAAAGCCGCCGAGGAGAACACGGATGAGATCTCTCATCTGCTGGAGGGCGCGGACATGGTGTTCGTAACCTGCGGTATGGGAGGCGGAACCGGAACGGGCGCCGCTCCGATCGTAGCGTCTCTGGCGAAGGAGATGGGAATCCTGACGGTGGGCGTCGTCACGAAGCCGTTCCGCTTCGAGTCGAAAACCCGCATGAATAACGCGCTGATGGGCATCGAAAAGCTGAAGGGCGCGGTTGATACTCTGATCGTCATCCCGAATGACAAACTGCTTGAGATCGTTGACCGCCGCACGACGATGCCGGAGGCGCTGAAGAAGGCGGATGAGGTTCTGGAGCAGGCGGTTCAGGGAATCACCGATCTGATCAATGTGCCGGCTCTGATCAACCTCGACTTCGCGGACGTTCAGACCGTGATGAAGGACAAGGGAATCGCACACATCGGCATCGGCTCCGCGAAGGGAGACGACAAAGCCCTCGAAGCGGTTCAGGAGGCGTGCGTCAGCCCGCTGCTGGAGACTACGATCGAGGGTGCGAGCCACGTCATCATCAACATCTCCGGCGACATCAGCCTGATGGATGCCAACGATGCGGCGAGCTACGTGCAGAACCTCGCAGGGCCGGACGCGAACATCATCTTCGGTGCGATGTACGACGATACAAACTCCGATGCGGCTACGATCACCGTCATCGCCACCGGTCTTGACGACGCGACTGCGCGCGAGGCGAGCGTCGAGGGATCGAAAAAAGCGAAAGAGGAAGTGAAGAAGAACGCGTTTGCCAGCGCGGGATTCAAGACACCGTCCTTTAAGATGCCGGAGCCGGTTCAGCCGCGGAAGGCTGTTTCCAGATCGGGAGCGGGATCCGAGAAGAAAGATATCCAGATTCCGGATTTCCTGAAAAACCGCAGCTAAAAGACAGAAAGAAGAAAGAGGAGGATCCTGAAACCCCTGCCGGGCACGCAGGGAGAGCGGGATCCTCTTTTGTTTACTTCTAATACAATTTCATATATAATAAATGTGTTCAGAGCACAAAATGCCGGGAAGCGGCGGTCTGTTTCAAGAGGTTGTTATTTATGATGAAGGATTATCTGCTGAACAGCAAAGACATGATGGACCCGGTGTGGCTGAAGAAAATCAACAGCGGCAGATACGGATTTGTATTTCCGTGCAAGTGGATCCGCTTTAATCAGAAAGTGAAGCTGGCGTATTTTCCGGACGGATACACCTCGTTCGGCGCGCTGAAGAAGAGCATGGAGCTGGACGACGCGTGCGCGGCCGGACAGCTGTTTCTCGACGCAGTGACAGAGGCGCAGTCCTACCATGAATTTGCGCCCGACAATTTCGTTCTGGATCTCGACGGCATCTATCTTTCAGATGACAGGAAATCGGTGAGGCTGATTTATCTTCCCGTCGTGGCGCACGAGGCCGCGGATGATCACGATATTTTCGTGCGGCGCGTTTACGCGGTGCTGACCGAGCTCATGGAGGGCATTGAGGGAGGTGGCACGATGATCCGCCAGATCGAGTATCATATGAGCCAGAAGATGGGCGATTTCGATTCTCTGAAGGAAACGCTGGATAAGCGGATCCCCACGGAGGACCGCTCAATTCTCCTCCGAAGCATCGATGCGGAGGAAGAGACGGTGTTCGAGATCGGCCACGAATTGTTCCGGATCGGAACGGATCCGGATGCGGCGGACGGCGTCCTGACACAGGACAGCGGCGCGGAGGCTGTGCATGCGGAGATCGGTTGGAACGAGATCAGTTTTTATGTGACCGATCTGGACAGTGCGAACGGGACGTTTGTGAACGACACCCGGATTGCGCCGGGCGCGCAGGTGCCGGTCGGAAAGGGAAGCGTCATCCGGTTCGGAAATCTCGCATTCCGCGTTGAATAAGAGGAAAATGGCATGGAAAAGAAGCATAATCTCGTAATAATCGATACCGATTACGAGTTTGTGAGGGGCATCGAGGAAGATCTTATCAGAAGATACGCAGATTCGGTCGATGTGCAGATTCTCACGGATCAGGCATGCATCGACGAATACTTCTCCAGAAAAAGAACGATCGACGTCCTGATTATCGATCAGAATAATTACGGGGAATATCTTTCGGAACACGCGATTCGTCAGACATTCCTGATGATACCGGAGATCGCGCTTGACCGGGAGATTCCCGCGAATGTGCGTCCGATGGTGAAATATCTTCCGAAGGAGGAGCTGTTTCGGGCGATCAGCGATACATTTGCGCGTTTTGATTCCGAGGGAAGCCTTGATCCGGGGCGCGAGAAGCGCGTCACGCACGTTATCGCCGTCTTTTCGCCCATCGGCGGATGCGGCAAGAGCCTCGTGAGCATTGGGCTTGCGAGAAAGCTGACGAAGCTGGACAAAAAGGTCCTTCTCGTCGGCTGCGACGACGTCCAGAGCTTTGCGGCATATTACGACGTGCACGATTTCGCGGAGGATCGTCTCGCGAAAAAACTGCGCGAGCCGGACGCGGACACGTACTGGATCGTGATGCAGAACATCGGCTCGGATGAATTTCATTATCTGAAGCCTTTCAGCCGCGTTCCTCATGCGCTGGGAGTCGGACGGACCCAGTGGGGACCGTTTATCACGATGATGCGTGAGAAAAAGGATTACGACTACATTGTTCTCGATATCGGCTCCAGAGTTGATGAGGCGAGCCGTGCGCTTATGGACCGTTCGGATGTGGTCGTGATGGTCACGGAGCCGAATGTGATGGCGACGCGGAAGATGCTGCGGATCTCCGGGGATTCGGACATGCTTCCCGCAAAAAAGTGCTACATCATCAGCAACCAGTACCATTCGGACGGAATGCGCTTCGCCGAGGACGCGGTCTTTGACCAGCTCAGCGCTTACGTCAGCTGGCGCAGTGCTCTTGAAGATCCGATGTTCTACCGTCTCGCGCTGAATATCACGGAGATGTGGAAGCAGGAGACGGACATTAGAGAACCGGAGAGCTGACGAAAGAAAAAACGGAAAATCGTCGCTGACGATTTTCCGCTTCTTAAAAAAGAACGTGCGTTAGAGGATTCGAACCCCCGGCCTTTTGGTCCGTAGCCAAACGCTCTATCCAGCTGAGCTAAACGCACAT
>ONLT01000142.1 GCA_900318755.1 uncultured Eubacteriales bacterium | reverse complement strand
TATACCCAAAAACCTCTATTCTCGTACCAGATACTCTGAGATGCCCATCCTTCCGGCTCATTCGGCAGAGATATAACATTGAGAAACTCCTTTATTTTAAAGGAAAAATCACTTGACTTTATAGGGAGTGTGCATGGATATAAAATCCGGGATAAATCTTACAAAAAAAGAATTGGATGTTATGGAGATTCTATGGGCCAGTAACAAACCGCTTACATTGTCAGACATCAAGCAAAAGCATACCGTCAATCCCAATACGGCGGCAGCCTGCCTGCGAACACTTCTAAATAAAAAGGCGATTAAAGTCGCAGATATTGTTTACAGTAATACTGTGCTGTGCCGTTCTTATACACCCGTTCTGGATAGAGACAAATACTGGGCCTCCTGCTACAGCAAATCATCCGGAAATGGAAGTGCTGCTCAGTTGGTTGCGAAGTTTGTCGATGCGACCGATGATCTGGATGAAATCATCAGGTTAGAAAAACTCGTTCAAAAGAAAAAAAGTGAACTGAAGCAAAGAGAGAAATAATGACATATTCAATTGGTGCGTTTATCTCATGTATCATCACGTCACTGCTGTTGCTTTTTCTCCTTGATCTGATGATTCGGAAAAGAATATACAGCCGGAAAACAGCAGGCATTCTGACGGTCTGTCTTTTTATAATCGCTATCCGGATGGCTCTGCCTTTTAATTTTCCATTTACGATCACTTTGTATTCATACAGAATCCTGCCTGTTCTCACAACGCCTCTTTATACCCACCTGTTTGGCACATCCATTCGCACGGATCAGGTGATCTTTGCGGTATGGATCATCGTAACAATGTGCCTGCTGATCCGGTACGTTGTCCGGCTCATCCGGCTGAAACAGATTCTCAACAGATTCCGGGTTTCTGCAGACGATCCGCAGTATTCGCCTGTTTTTAACCAGGTTCGTGCGTTATATGACGGACCATTCTCATTCTCTGCCATTCCATCCAATATTTCTCCGGCGGTAACCGGATTATTTCGTATGAATCTGATCATACCGGTGTCAGATGGTACTATCCTTGAAGATAACGTCCTGAATCACGAGATCAGCCATTTCAAGCTTCACCACATATGGTTTAATTTGCTGTTTTCTATCGCATCCATGTCACAATGGTGGAATCCATTTATGTACCTGTTGAAGAAAGACATTCGCTGTCTCATAGAGATTCAGGCCGACGAACGTACTGTAAATCACCAATCACAGGAAGAGCAGCTCCGATATGCCGGATCGATCATCCGGTATCGAAAAAATATCATAGAGAAGAGTGGCGCCAGCTATTGCCCAGCGCCGGACAGTGACACCTTATATTTTATTGCGCACAGTCCTTCTGTTCTTTCCGCACGCATCAATTACCTGATAGCGGATCCCGTTGATAACGCGAAAGGCTCCCGTAAAAAATCATTGGCCGCTGTTCTCTGTTTCTGTATAATTGCGCTTACCGCGGCTTCCGTCTTTTTAGTTCCTGAGTCCAATCAGTTTCTCAATGAATTGAAAGTACAAAAAGAAGAACATGGGGATGGTGTCATCATCACGGGGGATAATTCTTACTTTAAAAAAGTCGATGGCGGTTTTGCCCTGTATGTTGATGAACAATACATGGGAACGCTGGACGAAATCCCGAATGAATTAAACACGATCCCGGTCTATTAAGACAACCTTTCACAAAATAGCAAGCAATGCCTCGTTGGCCCACCACCCTCTAGTGGCGAACCGTCACACGAGACTGCTTGCTTGTCGGGGAAGCACCCCGATCCCTTTGATCATCACATTTCACGTGATGGCTGCACGTTTCGTTCCGGAACACTTTCTCTGCCGAGAAGCATGTCGAGATTCTTCTGGGCGACCGTATACTGTTCCATTTCTTTTCTGGCGACGCGATACTTTTGATACGCCGCCTTTTTCTTCTCAAGAACCTTCGAATATTCTTCTGTGAGCTCCCGCACCTTCGGGATTTTCTTATCCGGCAGGGAATCGAAAACCTTCTTCGCCGCGCGGTGGATGGTAATGTCTACACGATGAGCCTCATAGAATTTTCTGCTGTATCCTGCCTTGCGGTAAGCTTCGTAAGTGCTTCGCGTTTTCGAATAGTTGATGATGGCCTTCTTCAGATTTCCAATCTCTTTCAGGCGTGCTTCACAGCTTTTGATTTCATCAGAAAGTTCATGAAAATGTGCCGTTGCGATGGCACGGTCGGCCGAATGTTTGCCATCAAATGAAGAAACGCCAGGCAATGATGGTACGATGGGCGAAATGTTTGCCATCGGATAAAGATAAGTAAGTTTGCAGATGGCACGACCAGTGAAAATTTTGCCATCAGATAAAAGAAAGCAAGGCAGTAATGGCAACGGATGGCAAAAACACGCCATCAAATCAAGAAAAGCAAGCATGCGATGCTGCGATGGCACACCGCTCCGGAAATTCCCAGCCAATCGGCAGGGCTGCGAAATGTGTGCGGAGCGCGGACCGGAACAATTATTTTCAAACGCACGGCAGCTTCGTCAGTCATCCTCCGCGCGCACGCACCATGCGGCGTATCCGGCCTGACCGCCCATATTGCAGGTCACGAGGGCGAGGTCAAACGCGTCTTCGCCGGCATCCCCGGTCAGTTTTCCGATGTCTTCGTCATTCACCTTTGTGTGCGAGCGGATCACATACCGGTAAACCTCTCCGTTCGCGTTGGTGAAAAAAATCTCGCTTCCGTCGTCCAGCCCGGAAAGCTTGCTGAATCGTTTGGAATAATCGTGCGCACAGACCACGAAACTGTCATCGATGTACGAGCCGCTGTAACGGCAGGGCGATTCTTTCAGCTTCGAATAATCGACAGCTGCGCGGACAGGAAGATCCATGCCCAGATCCGGAATCCGGATCTCCCCGATGTACTCGATTCCGTCGATCCGTATGACCGGCATTCCCTCAATCTCCGGTGCCCCGATTACAAACGCCTTTTCCCGAAGATACGCATACTTCTTGATCTCCGGCTTCAACACCGCCAGCGCCCGCTCCGCCTCTCCTTCGCCATGCTCCGACTCCCACGCGTTATATACGAACAGGGCCGCAGCTGCAGCGGCAATCATCATCGCAATAGCGATCAAAAACGACCGCATCGTTGTTTTTCTGTTTTTCCCACGCATGAATGCTCCCTCTGGATTCTGTCTGCTGAACCCATTCTACCCTGTCCCCCGGTTTCTTTCAAGAGACGCATTCCGTTCCATCTCAGACCCATCTCAGACCCATCCCAGACCCGTCTCAGAGGTCTCAGACAATCTCAGACCGTATCTCAATCCCGTCTCACATTCCACCGGAGGCTTCGATCCGGAGGGCAGATTTTCCTTCTATTCCGGTTGAATTTCGGTCCCGATCACCGCTGTTTTCTCATTTTTGTCCGGATTTTCCCGTACAGTTTTCCGATGGATTCATCAAAATGACAGTTGATGAACCCTCCGGCCAGAAGAATGTAAAAGCAGCAGTACATCCAGAACAGAAGGATCGCGAATGTCCCGATGCTCCCGTAGAAGGCGGTGTATTTATTGATGCCATCGACATAAAACGCGAACAGAACAGAGAACAGCACCCAGATGGCTGCCGCGAAAAGCGCTCCGGGAAGCTGTCGGAGGTAATTTCTTCTTCCCGCCGGCATAAATGTATAAAACAGGGCGAAAACGAACGCCGCGAGAAAGAAACAGATCACCTTCCGCGTCGTTGTAAAGGTCCGGATCCTGCGCCCCTCCGCCGGGACGTACCTCATGAAAAATTCCCGTATCTGGCTGCTGAAAATGAAATACGCAAGAAGCAGAAACAGCAGCATCAGGACCGCGGTCCAGAGAAGGGAAATCAGGATCAGTTTATAATAACTCCGGTGTTCCTTCGCCTGATAGACGTCGTTCAGCCCCTGCAGCAGCGCCAGATTTCCCTGGATGGAGGTCCAGAGCAGTGTGACGATTGAAATCGGAAGCAGGTTGGATGCGTGGGAGTAGGCCTCCGCGATGATGACCCTCACAAGTCCGTCGACCGCATCCGGCGTCACTGCCGTCACCGCACGTTCAAGCTCGTGTTCCTTCATCCCCGTCATGGGGAGCATCGCCGACACAAAAATCAGGATCGGAACGATCGCGAGAAAATAATAAAATGTGGTGCTGGAGGCATACGTCCCCATGTGGCGCTCTCCGATCTCCCGGAAGATCCGGCCGGTCTCTCTCCCGATTTTCTTTCGGTCTTTTCTCTGCCTTCTCTCTTTCTTCTGAAGCATCCGTCTTCCTCCGTCCTGATGCAGACGCGGATCCGATCCCGCTGTCCTTTTAGCGAAAACTTCTTCTGTCTTCAAAATTCCTGTTTAATTCTAACACGTCAGCCACCCGTTTTCTCTGATCCTGAGGTATAATAGAAAAAACTCTGCAACAAGCGAATACAAACCGGAGGTAAACCGATGAGTAAAACATTAGTCGCATATTTTTCTGCAACAGGTACAACCAAAAAGGTCGCGGAGGGCATCGCGAAGGAGGAGAACGCGGATCTGTTCGCCATCACCCCGGCAACGCCCTACAGCAGCGAGGATCTGAACTGGAACGACAAGGAGGCACGTTCCACAAAAGAGATGGCGGACCCGAACT
Source organism: uncultured Eubacteriales bacterium (assembly GCA_900318755.1). Classification (GTDB taxonomy): domain Bacteria; phylum Bacillota; class Clostridia; order Lachnospirales; family Lachnospiraceae; genus CADBRN01. The sequence goes on along the minus strand of ONLT01000142.1, from coordinate 16,597 downwards.
GCCGCCCGGAGCTGAAGGACGCCGTCCCTGATCTTGGAGCGTATGATACGGTCATTCTCGGGTTCCCGATCTGGTGGGGAAGAGAACCGAGCATTGTCGACACGTTCCTCACCTCGGCTGATTTTTCAGGGAAGACGGTCATCCCCTTCTGCACATCCGGCGGAAGCGGCATGGCGCGCACAAGCGAACGTCTTCAGAATCTCGCAGGGAAGGACGCGAAGGTGACCGAGGGGCGCCGCGTCGGCGGCGAGGTCTCCATGAAGGACCTCAAAAAGTGGTTCGACGGCTATCAGCAGTGGTGATGCGTTCTGTTCGCGTTATGTTAAATTTTCTTTACGCGTTATGTAACGCGTTATGTAAAATTTTCTTTGCTTGCCAAGTGTTCTCTCCCATTTTATAATTGATTGGATGCGTTGATATCCTGTATCGGCGGTTTCAGCGTGCCGGATTTTCAGCCGAAGGGAGAGAGCTTCGATGGACGAAGAAAAGCTGAACGAAGAAAGCGAAAAGAAAACCCTCGAAACACTGCGTGAAATCATCAAAACAAAGGATCCGGAAGCGCTCTCTGTCTGTTTTGACGCACAGAACCCCGTCGATTTCGCGCGCGCTGCGGTCAAGCTGGACGATGACGAGCTGACCGAGCTGACGACGATCCTCGACGACGACGAGCTGGCGTCTCTGATGGAAGAATCGGAAGACGACGACCGGATCCGGATCGCGCGGACCCTCGATAACAAGCGGCTGCTGACGGCCTTCGAATACATGCAGAAGGACGATATCGTCGATATGCTGGGCGATTTTCCGATCGGCCGCCGCAAAGAAGTCATCAACCTGATGAAGGCGGATGACCGGAGAATCATCAACAACCTGCTGCAGTATCCGGAGGATTCGGCCGGCGGACTGATGACGACCGCCTACATCGCTCTCCGGGAGACTTTAAGCGTCTCCGCAGGTCTTGACAAGCTGCGGGAGATCGGCCCGAAGACCGAGGTCATCGAGACAATCTTCATCATCAACGACCGCCGCAAGCTGATCGGCTGGTGCGACCTGAGAGATCTGCTGGCCGCGCCGAAGGACCGTTATCTGAGCGACATCATGCACGACAAGGTGATTTCCGTCCCTCCTGAAACCGATCAGGAGGAGACGGCTCACATCGTGTCAAAATACGACCTCGTCGCCCTGCCGGTGGTCAGCCCGTCGAACCAGATCCTGGGCATCGTCACCGTCGACGATGTCATCGACGTCATCGTCGAGGAGTACGACGAGGATATCCTGCAGATGGCCGGCGTCTCAAAGGAGGAGAACATCGACACGTCGCTGGGCGAATCGATTAAGATGCGTCTCCCCTGGCTCCTCGTCAACCTGCTGACCGCGTTTCTCGCGTCCTACATCGTAAAGGCTTTCGAGAGCACCATCGCGCAGGTGGTGGCGCTCTCCGCCATCATGACGATCGTAAGCGGGATGGGCGGCAACGCCGGCACGCAGACCATGTCGATTCTCGTGCGCGAGCTGTCGCAGAAAAATCTGAAGTTTTCCGACTGCATCCGGCCCTTCCTGAAGGAAATCGCCCTCGGCGTCGTAGACGGCGCCGCCACGGGCGCCGTGACCGCGGTCGTAGTATATTTTATGTACGGCAACGCGTTTCTGGGGCTCATCACGCTGATGGCCATGATCGGAAACCTTGTCATCGCCGGCGTGTGCGGATTTCTCGTGCCGGTGATCCTCAAGAAAATTCACGCGGATCCGGCGATCGCGTCGTCGATTTTCGTCACGACCGCGACCGATGTCCTCGGCTTCTTCATCTTCCTGGGGCTTGCAAATATTTTCCTGCGTTTTCTGATCTGAAGATGAAAGACATCCCGGGAGTTTACTATGACGAATCAGTTGAAAGGCGCCGCTCTCACTCTGATCGGCGGCATGTGCTGGGGAATATCCGGATCGGTCGGCCAGTATCTTTTCACACGGCAGGGGATGGACAGCCGCTGGCTCGTGCCGGTGCGCCTCGGCCTCGCGGGGATCATTCTGCTCATCTACGGAATCATCCGGTTCCGGGGATCGGTCCTCGATCCCTGGAAAAACCGGTATGACCGCCGCGACCTGATCATCTACGGCGTCGTCGGCGTCTCCTCCTCTCAGTTTCTGTACTTTCTGACGATTCAGCTCTCGACAGCCGGAACCGGGACGATCCTGCAGGATCTTTCCCCGGTGATCATCCTTTCGCTGAGCTGCATCGTCGCGCGCCGCGTCCCGACCGCGCGGGAAATCATCGCGATTTTTCTCGCGCTGGCCGGCGTATTCCTGATCGTCACCCACGGCAGCCTGACAAACCTGAATGTATCGGCCGCAGCCCTTGCGAGCGGCGTCCTCAGCGCGGTGTGCGTCACAATTTACAACATGGAACCGGTGCACCTTCTGTCGAAATTCAGCGTCATGCAGCTGCAGAGCTGGGCGTTTCTGATGGGATCGGCGCTTTTTTCTCTGATGTTCCGCCCCTGGCGGTTCCACTGCGTCCCGGACGCGGCCGGCTGGCTCGGCATCGCAGCCGTCGTACTGATCGGCAACGTCGCGGCGTTTCCGTGCTACCTCAAGGGCGTCACATACATCGGGCCGGAGCGCGGCATTCTCTACGGCTTCTCCGAGCCGGTGACCGCCGCGATCCTGTCGACGCTTTTTCTCGGAAGTCCCTTCACGCCCTGGGACGCAGTCGGGTTTGGAGCCGTATTCGCGATGATGATGCTCATCTCCGTCCGCAGGCAGCCAAAAACACCGCGCCCCGCAGTCTCCTGACTGTTCCGCGGCGGGTTTTCTCTGATTTCGGCAGTTTCCGCTTGTTTCTGCGGTTTTCTCTTATTCCGGCGGTTTCCGCTTATTCCGGCAGGTTCCATCTGCGGACGCCGGCGAAGTACGGCGCCTGTTTTCGCCTGCGGAAGTCATCGGCATCTTTTCCGGACCAGTCGTAAAATCCCTTTCCGGCCCTCTGCCCGGTTTCTCCGGACGCGATCCCGTTCAGCACCGTCCTCTGAATTTCCGTCGTTCTGCAGAGATCGGGATAGACGTTTTTCGCAATCTCTTCCTCCAGCTGAAAGCCGACCGCGTCGAAATACTCCATCAGGCCGATCGACGCGTAGCGCATTCCGACCGCATAGCGGACCGCCTTATCGATGTCCTCTGGCGTCGTCACGCCCTTCTCGATCAGATCGATCGATTCCCGGAACAATGCCTGTGCGAGGCGGTTGACGATAAATCCCGGTACGCTCCTGTTCAGCACGACGGTCTCCCGGTGCAGCGACTTCAGCAGCTGCATCGTCCGGCCGAAGGTCTCCTCAGACGTTTTTGACTGACGCACCACCTCGACGAGGGGAAGCATATGAACCGGCTGAAACGGGTGTGCCACGATCAGATTCTCCGGCCTTGCGACGAGCTCCGCCAGAAGTTCCGCGTCGATGGAAGACGTGCAGGAAGCGATCACGGCGTCCGGTGACGCCGCGGCCTCGATATTCCCGTACACTTCCTTTTTGATCTCCTCTTCCTCCGCCACCGCCTCAAATACAAAGGTTGCGCCCCGAAGCGCCGCCGGATCTCCGGTCAGAGTCAGAAGACGCATAGCCGCGATCTTGTTCTTTCTCGTCGCAAGCCCTTCGGCGATCAGATCATCAAAATTCTGTGCGATCGCCTGCTCGCACCGCGCAAGTCCCCTTTCCGAGTGTCCGATGACCGTGCACGGCATCCCGTGTCCGATGATCAGCGTCGCCTCACACGAACCGATTGTCCCCGCTCCGTAAACCGCAGTCGTCTCCATGCTAAAATACCTCCTTCTGTCTGTCGTTTATCCCAATTATACTCAATCCCGCCGCTGACGGCACGCTTTATTTCGAGCCCCTTCTGTGCTAAACTTTCCCTGACGGCGCACCGCTCCCACGGATTCTGATCGTTCGCGGGCGGCAGCCACATGACGACCGGATATGGGAAATTCCGGTCCAATACAAACACAGGAGGATTCATATGAATTTTCAGGAAATCAAACCGGAAGAGCTGAAGGAAAATGTATTTGAAATGATCGGGAAGAAATGGATGCTGATCACCGCGGAAAAAGACGGGAAAGCGAACACCATGACCGCCTCCTGGGGCGGGCTGGGCGTTCTCTTCGGTAAGCCGGTGGCGTTCTTCTTCATCCGCCCGCAGCGCTACACAAAGGAGTTCGTCGACGCGGCGGAACGCGCGTCCCTGTCCTTCTTCAGCGAATCGCACCGCGGCGCGCTGAATTACTGCGGCAGCGTATCCGGACGGAACGAGGACAAGATCGAGAAGACCGGTCTGACACTCACGCACGAATCGGGCGTTCCGTGCTTCGCGGAAGCGGAGACGACTCTGATCGTGCGGAAGGTGTACCGTCAGACGATGGCGCCGGAATGCTTCCTCGATCCGGCGATCATGGAAAAATGGTACGCGGCGCGCGATTATCATACCGTCTACATCGCAGAGATCGAAAAGGTGCTGACAAAAGCCTGATCGGACGGCATTTCCGAAAGGCAGGGACAAAAAGCGCAGCCCGGGCGCTGCCGGATGAACCATCCCGGCGCAGGCCTTCCCGGGCTGCGGCGATCAAACTTTAAACTTTATACTTCATGAACGATCACGGCAGAATCATTCATCAGAGAACCTTGTGCGCCTGCCGCGCGATGACGTCCAGCTGCTGCTCTTTCGTCAGATCAATGAATTTCACGGCGTATCCGGAAACGCGGATCGTGAAGTTCGCGTACTCCGGCTTCTCCGGATGATTCATCGCGTCGACGAGCTTCTCGACGCCGAATACATTGACATTCAGATGATGTGCGCCCTGGTCAAAATAACCGTCCATCACGCGGACCAGATTATCCCTGCGCTCTTCGTCCGAGTGGCCGAGCGCGGACGGATCGATCGTCTGGGTGTTGGAGATTCCGTCCAGCGCGTACTCATAGGGCAGCTTCGCCACGGAGTTGAGCGACGCCAGCAGGCCGTTTTTCTCCGCGCCGTAGGCCGGATTCGCGCCCGGCGAGAACGGCTTGTATGCTCCTCTTCCGTCCGGCAGCGCGCCGGTGGCTTTTCCGTAGACCACGTTCGACGTGATCGTGAGGATCGAGGTCGTCGGCTCGGAATTGCGGTACGTATGATGCTTGCGGATCTTCGTCATGAACGTCTTCAGCAGCCACACCGCGATGTCATCGGCACGGTCGTCGTCGTTGCCGTAGCGCGGAAAATCGCCTTCGATCCTGTAATCGACCGCCAGACCCGTCTCCGGATCGCGCACAGCCTGCACCTTCGCGTAGCGGATCGCGCAGAGGGAATCCACAACGTGCGCGAAGCCGGCGATGCCGGTCGCGAACGTGCGGCGCACATCCGTATCGATGAGGGCCATCTCCGCCGCCTCATAGTAATACTTGTCATGCATGTACTGGATCAGATTCAGGATGTTGACGTACAGTCCCGCGAGCCAGTCCATCATCAGATCAAATTTATGCATGACCTCGTCGTAATCGAGGTACTCCGATGTGATCGGCGCGTACTCCGGACCGACCTGCATCGGTTTTCCGTTCTTATCCCGGAACTTTTCGTCTTTTCCGCCGTTGATCGCGTAAAGCAGGCACTTCGCCAGATTTGCCCGCGCGCCGAAAAACTGCATCTCTTTTCCGGTCTGCGTCGCGGACACACAGCAGCAGATGCTGTAATCATCGCCCCAGACCGGTTTCATGACGTCGTCGTTCTCATACTGGATCGAAGAGGTTGCGACCGAAATCTTCGCCGCGTATTTCTTGAAAGGATCCGGCAGCTTCGAGGAGTACAGAACCGTCAGGTTCGGCTCGGGGGACGGTCCCATGTTCTCAAGCGTATGCAGGAACCGGTAATCGTTTTTCGTGACCATGTGGCGTCCGTCCATGCCGATGCCGGCCATCTCCAGCGTCGCCCAGACCGGATCGCCCGAAAACAGCTGGTTGTAGGAAGGAATCCGCGCGAACTTGACCATCCGGAACTTCAGAACCAGGTGATCGATAAGCTCCTGCGCCTGCTCCTCTGTGAGGATTCCCGCCTTCAGATCTCTCTGCATGTAAATGTCGAGGAAGGTGGAGATGCGGCCGACGGACATCGCCGCGCCGTTCTGCGTCTTGACCGCGGCAAGATACCCGAAATACAGCCACTGCACCGCCTCCTTCGCGTTTTCGGCCGGATTCGAGATATCAAAGCCGTAAATCTTCGCCATCTCCTTCATGCCGCGAAGCGCCCGGATCTGATCGGCCAGCTCCTCTCTCTGCCGGATGACGTCGTCCGTCATTGTCCCGTCGCCGCAGTTCGCCAGATCCTTCTGCTTCTGTGCAACCAGAAAATCGATTCCGTAGAGCGCGACCCTTCTGTAATCGCCGACGATGCGGCCTCTTCCGTACGTATCCGGAAGACCGGTCACGATATGGCTGTGGCGCGCCGCGCGCATCTCGGGCGTGTACGCGTCGAACACCGCCTGATTGTGCGTCTTATGGTATTCATTGAAAATTTTGTCGAATTTCGGGTTTACCTTGTAGCCGTATGTCTCCGCGGCCTCCTGGGCCATCTTGATTCCGCCGTACGGCATGAACGCGCGCTTCAGCGGCTTGTCGGTCTGAAGGCCGACGACCTGCTCCAGGTCCTTCATCGATTCATCGATGTACCCGGGTCCGTACGCGGTCAGTCCGGAGACGACCTCGGTCTCGCAGTCGAGAACGCCGCCCTTTTCGCGCTCCTCCTTCTGCAGCTCCTGAAGTCTTCCCCAGAGCCGGTCCGTCGCTTCCGTCGGTCCGGCCAGAAACGACTCGTCGCCGTCGTACGGCTCATAATTGCGCTGAATAAAATCACGGACGTTGACCTCATCCGACCATTTTCCGGCTGTAAATCCGTTCCATTCTTCTCTCATGGTTTCACTCCTTTTCCAGATAATATCTGAACTGCCCTGTCAACACTCTCCTGCGCCGGCGGCTCCGTATCCCGCAGCGAATAGGGAATTCCGAGCCGGTCCCACTTGAAAATCGCCATGGTATGGTAAGGAAGCACCTCGACACGCTCCACATTTGACAAAGTGTCGATAAATGCCCGCGTCGCCCTCAGATACCGGTCCTCATCGTTGACGCCCGGCACGAGCACCTGCCGGATCCAGACCGGTTTCCCGACAGAATCGAGATACCGAAGCAGGTCGAGGATGTTCGCGTTGTCCTTTCCGGTCAGCCACCTGTGGCGCTCCGGATCAATGTGCTTGATGTCTACAAGCAGCAGGTCCGTCACCTCCATCAGTTCCCTGAATTTTCCGAAAAACGCGCCCTCCCGCGTGAAGGGTTCACCCGCCGTGTCGATGCACGTGTGAATTTCCTGCTCCTTCGCCTTCCGAAACAGCTCGATCAGAAAATCGATCTGAAGGAGCGGCTCTCCTCCGCTCACGGTGATTCCGCCCCGCACCGGATCGCCCGGCTTTCCCCAGTACGGCCGGTAGCGGAGTGCCTTCGCGATCAGCTCATCCGCGGAGTACCGGGAAGCGTCGTCCGACGTCTCACTCCAGGTGTCGACGTTATGGCAGTACCGGCACCGCATCCTGCATCCCTGCAGAAAGATGACGAACCGCACGCCCGGGCCGTCGACGGAACCGAATGTCTCAATCGAGTGCACGAGTCCTTTCCCCACCGCTTTTGTCCTCCTGTGGCGATTCATTTACAGCAACTCCGGCGGTCCTCATTCCTGCGAAAAGAAAAAAACGGCCGCCCGGGCGCTCACAAAAAAGCTCTGCCCAGACGGTCGGCGTAAAATCTGAAGAACCAGACTGCAGAGGATCCATGTGGTGTTCTCCACTTTTCTCCGTCAGGTTTCCTCTGCGTTATCACTATATCTTGTATGTTAATCTCTGTCAATCGGAAAATCTGCCGATTTTCCGTCCGAATACTGCGGATCCTTTAGCTCTGTTTCCGAATGTGCTCCAGGTTCAGACCCGTATCCTTCGCGAATACGTGGCAGACCGTTCCGTCAAATGTGAAGCGGATCTCCTCGCCGGCCTGAATCGTTCCGTACCCGGCCTTCTGCAGATCGCGTGTCTGCGCGACCACGATCATATCGCGGCCGAATGCGGACAGATGGATGTGCAGCGCGCTTCCCATCAGCTCGGTCAGTTCGACCTTTCCCGTAAATCCGCGGCTCTCGCCCGCCGGAATCACCATCACATGCTCCGGACGGACGCCGAGGGTGACCTTCTGTGACGCGACTCCCACGCCGGCGAGATTGGCGATCTTCTCTTTCGAGAGAACCACTTCTTTTCCCGCGAGGGAAATCTCGTAGTCGTCCGCGCCCTTCTTTTCCAGATCCGCGTCGACGAAGTTCATCTGCGGTGTCCCGATGAAGCCCGCGACAAACAGATTGTACGGGTGATCGAATACCTCCTGCGGCGTTCCGACCTGCTGGATCACGCCGTCTTTCATAATGCAGATGCGGTCGCCGAGGGTCATCGCCTCGGTCTGATCGTGGGTGACGTATACGAAGGTGGAAGGAATCCGCTGATGCAGCTTGATAATCTCCGCGCGCATCTGATTTCTCAGCTTCGCGTCCAGGTTCGAGAGCGGCTCATCCATCAGAAGCACCTTCGGCTCGCGGACAATCGCGCGCCCGATCGCGACACGCTGCCGCTGGCCGCCGGAGAGCTCCTTCGGCTTGCGGTCGAGGTACTGGGTGATATCCAGCGTCTCAGCCGCCTGCATCACCTTTTTATCAATTTCGTCCTTATCCATCTTCGCGATCTTCAGCGGGAATTCCATATTTGCGCGCACCGTCATGTGCGGATAGAGCGCGTAGTTCTGGAACACCATCGCGATGTTGCGGTCCTTCGGGCTGACGTTGTTCATCAGCTCGCCGTCGATATAAAGCTCGCCGCCGCTGATCTCTTCAAGACCCGCGATCATGCGGAGCGTCGTCGATTTTCCGCAGCCGGACGGTCCGACCAGAACCATAAATTCACGATCCCTGATCTCAAGGTTGAAATCCTGAACGGCGAGAACGCCTTCATCCGTAATCTGAAGATTCGTCTTCTTCTCCGGTTCGCCCTTTTTCCTCTTTTTCTTTCTCTCGGTATTCGGGTAAACCTTCTTCACATTTTTCAACGTTACATCCGCCATCGTCGCTGCTCCTTTCAACAGACACATCGTGTGATTTTACCTGCCGCTGCCCGGCGGCCCGGCCATCAGAGTATAAAAAAACTCGAACTCAATCAGACCTGCGGCGCCGCAAATTCAATTTTTATTCGCGTGCCGCCGGACTAACCCGGTTCAAGTTTGCTGACAATCTGAAATTATAATAACAGCTGCCCCCTCCCGTGTCAATTCTGACCGTCAAAATTGTTGAATATTGCTGACAATCTTCCTCTTACGTTGTAAAATTGTTATAATCAACCGTTTTAAAGGAGGATACAATATGGACCTGAACAGCACGCCTTCATCTGAACGTGTCCACATCGGCATCTTCGGCAGACGAAACGCCGGCAAATCCAGTCTGATCAACGCGATCACAGGCCAGGATCTCGCGGTGGTATCCGATATCTCCGGCACGACAACCGATCCGGTATCGAAGTCGATGGAGCTTCTTCCCCTCGGCCCGGTCCTGATGATCGACACGCCTGGACTGGACGACACCGGCGAGCTCGGAGGACTCCGCGTCCGCAAGAGCGTTCAGGTTCTTCAAAAAACCGACATCGCCGTCCTCACTGTGAGCGCGGAGGAGGGATTCTCGCCGGAGGACGCCGAAATCATCCGGACCATTCAAAAAAAAGGCATCCCGCTTGTGATCGCGTTCAACAAGGCGGACCTCCGGTTTGAAACCGCAGCGGAGGAGGAAATTCCGCCCGCCCTGTCCGGAAACAACCGCGGGATGCCTGATACCGCCTGCTCCGCTTCCGCAAAAGAAACAGAGTGGATCGCCGCACAGCTCTCAAAATCCGGCCTTGATCCGTCGCTCGCCGACCGCACCATCCTCGTAAGCGCCGTCACCGGCTATCACCTGCGCGAGCTGAAAGAGCTGATCGCCGCACAGAAGCCGGATGCGGCAGAAGGCCGGCGGATCGTCGGAGATCTCCTATCCCCGGGTGATCTGGCCGTACTCGTGGTGCCCGTCGATTCCGCCGCTCCGAAGGGCCGGCTGATCCTTCCGCAGCAGCAGACCATCCGCGACATTCTGGACGCGGACGCGCTCTCCCTCGTCTGCCGGGAGACGGAGCTCTCCGGCGCGCTGAAGCATCTTTCCAAAAAGCCGGCCATGGTGATCACCGACAGTCAGGCATTCCAACCGGTTTCGGCTGTCACCCCGGAGGACATTCCGCTGACGTCCTTTTCGATCCTGATGGCGCGGTACAAAGGGGATCTCGAAACGCTGGTGAGGGGAGTCCGGGCAGTTCATGCGCTGAAGGACAACGACCCGGTTCTGATCAGCGAGGGATGCACGCATCACCGTCAGTGCGACGACATCGGCACGGTAAAGCTTCCGCGGCTGATCCGGAATTTCACGGGAGTCCGCCCGGAATTCTCCTGGACCGGCGGAACCGGCTTTCCGGACGACCTGACGGGATATAAAATGATCATTCACTGCGGCGGATGTATGCTGAACGAGCGTGAAATGAAGCACCGGATCGCCTGCGCAAAGGACGCCGGCGTTCCGATCACCAACTACGGCGTATTCATCGCGTACGCCCACGGAATCCTGAAGCGGAGTCTCTCCGTTTTCCCGGATCTCGCCTGCATGCTCAGCTGAGGCGGAGCTCTCCCTGACATCCGCCGAACCGATCGGAGGCAGTTATGAACGAGTTCAATAAAAAACCGGCCCGAAAACAGCCCGAAAACTCCGGGGAGGAAGTCCGGTTCACATCCGGATACTCCGAGGAGCGGCTCTCATTCGCCGGACCGAAAGGAACGGATACGCCGCGCCCCCTGCAGGAAAACCGGGGCGAAAACAGACCGGAGAGTCCTTCTGTGCTTCCGGCTCTGCCGAACGATGCGGACAATCCGGATCATCCGGACGATGCGGACCGTTCTCCCCTTCCGGGGCGGATCCGCTCCATGCGCAGCATCGCGCCGGATTACGCGCGGTACCCCTACTCGAAAAATCTTCATTTTTACCGGCAGGGAAAATGGATGGAGGATTACGAGGAGGAATCCTTCGAATATCACGGGCGGTTCCTCCGTTATTTTCCGACCTATCAGACGATGAACAACGATCAGCTGCGCGGATATTTCGCATGGCGCACCGCAGTGCGCCGGCATCTCCCGGCGCTTGCGGCGGCGGCCGGGCCGGAGGGCGCCCTTTCCGATGCGGATATCCGCACCGCCGCGGACTCACTGCCGGAAGTCTCCGCTCTGTTTGACCCGGATCGAAACCTGTCCTTTCTCTACCTCTGGATCTACGAGCTGATCTCCGGAATCGGCGCGGCGGATGCGGAAGGCTTTCTGTACCTTCGGATCGCAGACGCTCTGGCGGGCCGCCGGGATTCCCGGCTCCACGGTCATCTTCGGCGATGGACGGCGGATTACGTGATCTACTGCGGGCTCGACCGCTCCCTTGCTCTCCCGTATTTCCATACGGATCTCGACGAAGCGCTGGAGACGACCGGCAGATATGAGAAAAGTCTCGCAGAGGACGATGATCCCGGGACAAACTGCGGCGGAGAAGTGTTTCCGGATTTTTCAGATGTCCATCCGGTATTCGCCGCGCTGAACACTCTGTCGAAGACGGATCTGACGCGGTCTCCTCTGTACCGTCAGCAGGCGGAAGATGTGGAGCGCGCCGCTGTTCACGTTTACCGCACCGTATGCCTCTTTTACCGGAAAAACGGCAAACCGATGCTGCTCGAGCAGTCCTTCGGCGGAAAGGGAATTTATCCGTACCGGATGTTCGACGCGGCCGTTTTTTACGATTACAGACATTATAAGGATTACACGTACGAGGTGGACCGTTCTCACGTCTTTCACTGCACGAACGGCTTCTGGCGCTGCGAGAAATACCTGATCTCCGATGAAAAAAGCCGGACCATCGGCATGCTCTTTCACGAGACGGACCGCATTCTCCGAATCCGACTCGGCTTCGGGCGTCCTCTGAAGCCGCAGATGCACAGCAGCGTCATGGCGTCGATCGTCTCGGACGCGGTCGACGAATATCTGGCGCAGAAGCGCGAGGCGCTCCGTCCGAAGGTTCACATCGATCCCGCCCGACTCGCATCCATCCGGAGCGACGCGGCAAAGACGCGGGACCGGCTGATCACGGAGGCGGAGACGGAGTGGGAGCCCTCCCCGTCTGTGAATCGCGCTTCCGCGGAAGCGGAAAAGCCGCAGATCGAACCTCAGAACGAGCCCTCCGTTCCGGCTTCGGAAAGTGCAGAAAATGCAGAGAGTGCAGAACGTGCAGGAAACGCAGCTGCCCTGGAGCCGCGCTCCGGGCCGCTCACCGACGACCAGGCGGCGTTCCTCCGTCTCCTGCTCTCGGGATCCTCCTTTCAGGACTTTGTTTCCTCACGCCATCTGACCCTGTCGATTTTCATCGATGAGATCAACGAGGCGCTGTACGACGAAATCGGCGATACCGTCATCGACACATCCGGCGGCGGGCCGGAACTTATCGAGGATTACCGCCCGGATCTGGAGGCAATCCTCTCACGGCAGGTTCTTCCGGCGTTCCCCTCCGACGCGCGGTGATGTGTACGTTTCCCAGGAGCGCACGCGGCAGAGCATCCCGTCGATGTCCAGCACACCGTAGGCAAATCCCTTCCGCACCAGTTCATCCGGAACGAACTCATCGTATTTTTCAAAAACAGGAACCTCGTTTTTATAGACCAGTTCCATCGCGTCCAGCGGACGCCCGGCCTCCGACACGACGATCTCGTAAAACGCCGCGCGGCCCGCTTTCATCGTGAACTGCATGTAATAGGGCTTCGCGCTCTCCAGTCCCTTAAGACCCAGAAGCGCCGCGCAGCGGATCTTCAGAAAACGCTCCAGCGCCATGAAGGCGTACGTCCCGAGCCACGGAAACAGCGCCCACATATCGCCGCCCAGAGAGATCAGCGGTTCATCCAGCATGCCGGCGTGCCGGGCCATGTCCCGCGCCAGCCCGATTCTCACGGCCGCGTTCTGCATCAGATACGGATACATCGTGTCCTCTTCCAGCACTTTCTTCATCCGTTCCAGCACGTGCGTGTTGATGTCGCCCGGGCACTCGCCGAAATAGGCCGGCACATTGCCCTTCACCATGTGACAGTACACGGTGTGACGCTTGCGGTCCACTTCCTCGACGACCCACACATGCCCCGCGATAGCGATTTTATCGCCGATCGGCGGCGGTTTGACGATCGTGCCGAGCTCCTCCGAATCCGCCCGCACGGTGTACTCCTCATTTTCCTGGAACACCGCGTAAAACCGGTAGGAATTTGTGATCCGCTCGCCGGCGAGACCGACGATCAGACCGCCCCGCTCCGTCGTCTGAATATGATCGATCGCGATCAGATGGCGCAGAAGAATCCGGTAGTCGTCCTGTGAAATCCGGTAAAAGCACGACAGAGACAGCACTCTGGCGGCCAGCTCCGCCGGCAGCATCTCGCCCCCTCCCGCGAGGGTGCTCATCGTCTGATGATAAAGAAGGCTGTAGGGCAGCCGGTCAAGGCGCGGCGGCTCGACCCAGCGCTCCTCCAGATAGACCTGGACAAGCGCAATTCCCTGCACCAGCTTCCAGGGCACATTCTCGGGAAGCATCGCGCGCGGCTCCGGCGGATCCTCCCGCATGACAAACCACATTTCCGGCGGCTGCCCCCGTCTCCCGGTCCGCCCCATTCTCTGCAGGAAGGACGAGACCGTGAACGGCGCGTCAATCTGAAACGCCCGTTCCAGCCTTCCGATATCGATCCCGAGCTCCAGCGTAGAGGTCGTAACCGTCGTCAGCATGGACTCCTCTTCCTTCATCGCGTCTTCCGCGGTCATCCGCAGGGACGCGGACAGATTTCCGTGATGAATCAGAAAGCGGTCCGGCTCGTGCTTCGCCTCACAGTACTGGCGGAGCGTTGTGGTCACGGTTTCCGCCTCCTCGCGGGAGTTGCAGAACACCAGGCACTTTCGTCCCCGCGTATGCTCAAAAATATACCCGATGCCCGGATCCGCAGCCACCGGCGCCCTGTCGGTGGCCGGAGACGCCACTGGCACCGGATCCGCAGCGTAATCCTGCTCCGGCGTCCCGCCGGCCGCCGATGAGGTCGGGACGACGTACGCGTCGATCACATCGCCCTCCCCGTCCGGTTCCCCGCCGCGGTCCGCGCCCTGAGGGCCGGTCACATAGAAATGTTCCATGGACAGGCGCCAGATCTCCTTTTGCCCCTCGATTTCCGGGATGATGATGCCTCTTCCTGTTCCGGAGGAGAGAAATCTTCCGGTCGTCCCGAGATCCCCCACCGTCGCCGAAAGGCCGATGCGGCGCGGCCGGCATCCCGCCGTTCTGGCCAGCCGCTCGAGCAGACAGATCGTCTGTCCTCCCCGGTCCCCGCGCATCAGAGAATGCACCTCGTCGATCACGACGAACCGCAGATCCGAAAAAAGCCGGCTGATGGCCGCGTGCTTGTGAAGCATCAGCGCCTCCAGAGATTCCGGCGTGATCTGGAGAATTCCGGAGGGGTGCTTCATCATCCGGTTCTTGTGTGACTGCGGAACGTCGCCGTGCCAGTGCCACACAGGGATTCCGGCCTCCGCGCACAGATCGTTCAGCCGCGCGAACTGATCGTTGATCAGGGCTTTCAGCGGCCCGATGTACAGCGCGCCGACGGACGACGGCGGATCCTCGGAAAGAAGCGTCAGGATCGGGAAAAACGCCGCCTCCGTCTTCCCGGAAGCCGTCGAGGCGCAGAGCAGCAGATTTTCGTCCGTATTAAAAATGGCGTCCCCGGCGGCGACCTGAATCGCGCGCAGGGACTGCCAGTGATTCCGATAAATAAATTCCTGCACAAACGGTGCATAGCGTTCGTATACGTTCATTCCGATCCTTCTTCAATCATCGCCGCAGCCGCCCGGAAGGCGGCCGCCCTTACAGATGAAATTCCGCAAACTCAGGGGTCCCGGTCCGGAACGCGTCCTGCTGCTCCGAGAGCGGATCCTTCGCGTACTCAAACTCATCCGAGTTCAGCAGCGCCTCCGCCGTCAGATCCGGCCTCTGGTAGAGAATATCCGCAAGCTCGATAAAATCGCGGATCACCTCGCGGGGCGTGATGTGGGAGTCGGCGCCGATCCGTCCGTACTCAATCCGGATGAACAGCTCCAGATCCGCGTCGGTGAGCCGCTCCTCGTACCCGTACAGCTGCGCATGGATATCCGCCAGCTTGCCGCAGAGCACCAGCATCTCCTCCGCCGTGAGCGGCTCCAGGCGGATCACCGGTCCCAGAAGATCGCGCACGCCGCCGCGCGAGAACTTTCCCTCCTGAAGCCGCGACCGGAGCGCCTCGTAGCTGTACACGCCGCGCCTGGTGTCCTCGATGCACTGGGGCGTCCCGCACATCAGAAATCCCAGGTATTTCGCCTTTCCCTGCAGCGTGTCGTTGTACATCGTCAGAATTTTTTCATAATTGTTATTCCGCGTGACGCTCTGCGGAATCTTATAGATATTGACAAGCTCATCGATCATGATCATCATGCCGGTGTAACCCGCCTGGCGCAGAAACCAGGCATAGAGCTTCATATATTCGTACCAGTCATCATCCGTGACGATGATGTTCACGCCGAGCTCTCTTCTCGCCTCCGTCTTCGTTGCGTACTCGCCGCGGAACCATTTCAGAACCTTCGCCTTCATCTCGTCGTCGCCGCCGCAGTCCGCGGTGTAATACATCGACAGGAGCCGGGCGAAATCGAAGCCGTGCACCAGCTCGTTCATGGAGGCGATCACTGAGTAAATGCGTTTCCCGACCGCATCGGAAAACTCCGCGCCGGATGGGTCGGTCCCCTGGGCGGCCACATCCGCCTTCACTCCGGCGATCCAGCGGTCGAGAACGAGCGGGAGCGCGCCTCCCTCCGGCCGTGTCTTCGTCGACAGATTCTGCACCAGCTCCCGGTAGGTCGCCAGTCCCTGTCCTCTCGTTCCGCAGAGTCTGCGCTCCGGCGAAAGATCCGCGTCCACGACGGCAAATCCCCGGTCCATCACGTAATTCCGGATCGTCTGAAGCAGAAAGCTCTTTCCGCTTCCGTACTTTCCCACGATAAAACGAAACGACGCGCCGCCGTCCGCGATGATGTCCACATCCCGAAGCAGTGCGTCGATCTCATGTTTCCGTCCGACGGTGATATAGGGAAGTCCGATGCGCGGCACGACGCCGCCCTTCAGGGACTGAATCACGGTGCCGGCGATCCGCTTCGGTATTTTTTTTCGAATTTCGGTCAAAACAGACCTCCTGAAAACAAGTCCGATTTCAATTTAACAGCGCATTTATTATAACACAGGCGCGGGAGTCGTACAACTGTTCGATACTCCCGCGCCTGCGCAAGTGACGTATGCTGTTGATTCAAATACCGGAATCAGGGCTGCGCGCCTGAATCGCCGCTGTTCTGACTCTGCTGGC
>ONLT01000146.1 GCA_900318755.1 uncultured Eubacteriales bacterium | reverse complement strand
TATGGAATTCAATGGTTTGAAGGTGCTGGTGTTCGGAGCAGGAAAGAGCGGAATTGATTCTGCGGTTCTGCTAAAAAAGGTCGGAGCCGATCCCTATCTGTACGATCAGAAGGAGTCGCTCGACGTCGCGGAGGTCCGCGAGAAGCTCGGGGAAGCGTCGGACATTCCCATCGTCGTGGGAGAACTCCCGGAGGAAGCGTATTCCGTGACGAAGCTGCTCGTTATGAGTCCGGGAATTCCGTGCGACATTCCGGTGGTGGAGCGCTTCCGCTCCATCGGCGTGCCGGTGTGGAGCGAGATCGAACTCGCGTGGCGCATCGGACGCGGGAGCGTCTACGCGATCACGGGAACGAACGGGAAAACGACGACGACGACGCTTCTCGGCAAGATTATGGCGGATTATTTCGATGAGGTTTACGTCGTGGGCAACATCGGGAATCCCTACACGGGAGTGGTTCTCGATCAGACTGATGACGCGAAGACGGTGGCTGAGATCAGCAGCTTCCAGCTGGAGACGATCGATCAGTTTCATCCGCGCGCCTCTGCGATCACGAATATCACGGAGGACCATATGAACCGCCATCATACGATGGAAGAATACATCCGAGTGAAGGAGCGGATCACTGAAAACCAGACGAAGGACGATCTCTGCGTTCTGAATTACGAGGATGAGGTTCTCCGCGCCTTCGGAAAGAAGCTGCCCTGCCGGGTCTGCTATTTCTCGAGCCGCCGCTGCCTTGACGAGGGCATCTGGCTGGACGGAGAGACGATCCGCTACACAGAAAACGGCGCAGTTCATGATCTGATCCGCACCGACGAGATGCAGCTTCTCGGACTCCACAATTTCGAAAATGTGATGACGGCGGCTGCGATCGCGCTCTTCGCGGGAGTTCCGGCCGCTCAGGTTAAAAAGAGCATCTCGGAATTTCAGGGTGTGGCGCACCGGATCGAGTATGTGACGGAGATCGGCGGAGTCCGCTACTATAATGATTCAAAGGGAACGAACCCGGACGCGGCGATCAAGGGGATTCAGGCGATGAACCGCCCGACGCTTCTGATCGGCGGCGGCTTCGATAAGGAGTCAACGTACGAGGAGTGGATCAACAGCTTTGACGGCAAGGTAAAATGGTTTGTTCTGATCGGTCAGACGCGGGAGAAAATCCGCGACGCGGCGCTGCGCTGCGGTTTTCCGGCGGACCGCATTCTTCTGTGTGACAGCCTTGAGGATGCGGTGAATGCCTGCGCGGACCGGGCGGAAAGCGGAGATGCGGTGCTCCTTTCGCCCGCATGCGCGAGCTGGGGTCAGTTTGACAACTATGAGCAGCGCGGCGATCTGTTCCGCGTCTATGTGAAGAACCTGAGGAAATAATATGAAGAGAAAGCGCAGCAGAGTCGCGCGAAGAAGACTCCATATCATACTGATCGGTATCGCCGTCGCTGCCGCTGCCTTTTTCGGTCTGTTTTACACGACCGACATGGAAATAACCGGAAACAGCCGGTACACGGACGCGCAGATCCGTTCGATGGTTCAGAAGGACCCGCTCTGCCGGAACACCGTGCTGATGTCGCTTTTTCACGGAACGGTACAGGTCGACGCCCCGCTGATCTCGGACATTCAGGTGAGCTACGTCACGAGAAACAAACTCCGGATCACTGTGAGCGAGAAATATCCGATCGGCTATATTCAGCTGAACGGAACGAATTATTACTTTGACAAGGACGGTGTTGTTCTGGAGGCGCTGCAGCCCGGCGATGTTTCGTCCGGGGAGCGCGCGGATTCCGAGGCGTCGTCATCTTCCGTCTCCGGCGCCGTGCCGTCTGAGGCGGCCGTCAGCCGGTCCGACGGTTCCACGGGGCAGGCGCAGATCTCGGCCGTGACGCCGGAGCCCGCCGCCGCTTCATCGCAGGGTGCGGCAGGTGCGGCTTCGGATGCGCAAAACGGAAGCATGGGCTACGCCCCCGCGCTGACGGATGTTCCGCTGATCGAGGGACTCGGCGCGACAAAGGCAGCCAGCGGAGAGACGCTTGAGGTGCCGGATGATTCTGTGTTTCAGAAGATCCTCGCCCTAACGAAGCTGATTGACAAGTTCGATATTCAGCCGGATCGCGTCGTCCTCGACGAAAGTCTGAACATGACGCTGTACTACGGAAATGTCCGGGTCAGTCTCGGTTCGGATGAGTATCTGGAAGAGAAGATGACGCGCGCTGCGGCGATCCTTCCGCAGCTCGGAGGGATGTCCGGCGAACTGCATCTTGAGAATTATTCCAATACGACGCAGAACATCATATTTGACTCCGATGCGGCGCAGTCGTAAAAAATGGTTGAAAAACTTGAAGACTGATTATATTATAGAGTAGTATATGTGAGAAAAATTCCAGAATCTGGGAATCAGGATAGGCAGAAAAAGCCGCGAAGGAGGAATTGTTTTGTTAGAGATTATGACCAATGAGTCTGAACCAGCAGCAAAAATCATTGTCGTCGGAGTAGGCGGCGCGGGCAACAATGCCGTGAACCGCATGGTCGACGAGGCGATCAGCGGCGTAGAGCTTGTCGGAAT
>ONLT01000152.1 GCA_900318755.1 uncultured Eubacteriales bacterium | reverse complement strand
CCTTTACCGCCGCCACCAGGGCAACAGTAAAGAAGAATACTATAGCAATATGCAGTTATCAAGGTATGTGTGAATGATTAAATTCCATTTGTGTAAGACATAATTCCACTTCTGCAGGAAGATGTGGAATTTCAAATTTCATTTCAGGATATCATTTTTGCATCACTTTTAACTTGCATTGATGTAGAATTTCTGATAGAATACCAATGTTGTGAACGCAAACTGCGTCCCATCGAAGATCGAAATCCACTCCGGGGAGGTGTTACAATGGCAAAATGCAGTATCTGCGGAAAGAATGTTCATTTTGGCAATAACGTCAGCCATTCTCATAGAAGATCGAACAGAATCTGGAAATCGAACATCAAATCCGTTCGTGTTAAAACCGAAGGCGGCTCCAAAAAGATGTATGTCTGCACTTCCTGCCTGAAAAGCGGGAAAGTCGAGCGTGCATAAGCGCCCTTCATGAATATCGACGTTACATGTGAGAACTGATAGCATAAGCGGGGTCAGAAGGCCCGCCGGCTATCAGTTTTTTCTTTCCGCAAAAGCAGCCGCACGCCCCTTCCCGCGTACGGCTGCTTCATCCGTTTCTTACCGCCTTTTGCCGGTCAGTCCCAGCCCAGTTTTTTCCGTTTCGCCTTCATATCATCCACAATCTGCTGCCCGAGCTTTACCGGGTCCACATTGACCACCATATGAGAGCCCAGTGTCTCTTCCGTTCCCTGCTTCAGAAATTCTATGACATTCCTGGAACCGAAGATCTGCGCTTCTACGCAGTGGTAGGAGGAAATTCCCATCAGCCGGAAGGCCAGCGCCGCGTCGACGCCCTTCTCGTTGCTCCACTCCGGAGAAGTAAACGCGTAGGGCATATCCGGAAGTTTCTGCCCCAGGGCGGCCGCGATTCCCGCCATGATCCCGCTGGATCTTGTGTTGTCAATGCACTCGCCCACATGCCATACCGGAGGCAGATCCGGCTCCAGGAACTCCCGGAGGCTGTCGCCCGCGAGCCGGCCTGCGTCCTTCGCGCAGTAGCCCAGCTTCATGAGCGGGTAGGACGCGCATCCGTTGGAGAGAATAATGACATTGTTCTGAATCAGCACCTTCGCCACATCCGCGATGCAGCGCTCGTACGGAACCTTCGGGTTGTTGCATCCGACCATATTGACAATGCCGAGAATCCGCCCGTCGCGGATCGCTTCGGCGATCGGCGCAAAGCTCCCGAACCGCCTGTTCAGGTACTCCACCGAGAAGCCGACCTCCGCCGTCACCTCGTACGGAGGAATGTACACCGGAATTCCCTTCCGGTTCTCAAAACTCTCGATTCCCCTGCGGACAATCTTTTCCGCCAGCGCTCTTGCATCTGCGATGTTGGAATGATGGCGGTCAAATTCCATCCGCTCCGCTCCGGGCAGCCGCGCAGAGGCGCTGGTGGTCACCACGGTCGTCCGGTAGCACTTCGCGACATCCATAATGGCGGGGAATACATCCTGCACGTCCGCCACCCAGAGGTCCAGCGCTCCTGTCATCAGAACCAGCTCCGCGGAAACGGCGTTGGACAGCGGGATAACCCCGTCATAACGGTACATGGCGGAGAGACCGCTGCAGCAGATCCCATAAAAGCGGATCCCCTTCGCTCCTTTCTCCTTTGCGAGGGCGATCATTTCTTCCGTCTGACCGCATTTTACGATTTCTTTTACAAGAAGAGGAAGGTGCCCGTGTACCGCGATATTTACATATCCCTTTTCCAGCGCGCCGATATTCACTTTCGAGGTGACCCGGTCGCCGACTCCGAACAGCGCGTCCGTCGCGATAGAAGCGCCCGCCACACCGGTGAAGCAGAACGCCAGACCGCAGCGGAGGAACTGCTCCATGGTGCTTTTCCAGTCGCCGTCGGTTCCGACCGCCGTCTTGTGATAGGCCTCAAAGACCTCGTGATACGCGCTGATCGGCATCAGATCCAGATCCTTCCAGAGCTTCACCCGGTCCGCAGGCGCGCACACCTCCGCCGTCTGATAGGTATGCGCGGGATCCGGACTGGACAGGTCCTCCAGAAGCGCCTTCGCAAGATCATAGGCGACTTCTTTTACATCCCGCCCCTCGGTGGGGATTCCGAAGCCCTTTGCCGTGGCAAAGACCTTCTGCTCTCCCAGAATCGGCGCATCCAGTTTTCCTTCCGCCGCCCACATCAGCTCCAGCATAAGCTCCCTTGCGTGCATGCCGTGCTGCGCAGCTCCCGCGGCCGCCGCGCGGAGCAGATTCCTTGCGACAATCAGATCCGCATCCGCTCCGCAGACGCCCCGCTTCGCCTTCTGGGTAATCCGGCACGGGCCCATGTTGCAGATCTTGCAGCAGATGCCGGCGAGGCCGAAGTTACACTGGGGCTGCTGCCGGTCAAACCGGTCAAAGGTGGTGTCGATTCCGAGCTGTTCCGAACGGATCAGCAGTTCCCGGACGGCCGGATCCGGTGTCCTGTCAATCTGATCCTGTTTCGACGGAAACGTCTTCCGGTAGGCAGTGACCGCGTTCATATAATCGCGGATGAATGCATCCTCATCCTCCTCTGCCGTCTGCGTCCCGCAGGCCGATCCGTCTGTGCGGGAATCTTCCGCGCCGTGCGCATGGTGTCCGTCCGGAATCCTCCCTTCTTCGACCGCGCGGTATTCCGCTTCAATCGCTTCCGGATCATGGGCGGATGCCTTCAGCGTAACGGTGGGAATTCCGTTCTCATCAAATCCGATCAGATTTCTGTGGCTGTGAATATGTTCGATCATTGTTTCCTCCTAAGCATTTCTCCTGTCAACCGCAGTTCCTGTATAATACCCGTCATTCTGTTCCATATGCCGGTTTGTTTTCAAAGGCAGCTCCGCCGCGTCTTTCCGGAAAAAGACGGCCTGCAGATACCGTACAAAGACGATCAGCAGCAGTGCCGTCCCCACGGCGCACTCCGGCCCCGCAAGCATCTGCAGAACTCCGGAGGCTGCGGCGCCCGCTTTTGCTGCCGCCGCCGCACCAAGCTTTGTCGCGATCGCCGTGTTGATAAACGGAAAGGTAAAGGCTGAAAAAGAAGGATAAAACCTCGTCCCGATCATGCGGATCACAACGGTCAGCCCGAACACGTAAAAAATGTGCGCAATCACGGCCAGTATCAGAACCGTCCCGAGGCTTTTCCCGTCAAAGGACCGGAGGTATCCCACCAGGCACAGACTCACCGGAGCGGCGTAAATCGCCGCAAGAGGCCGGAGCGGTTCTTCCGGAGGAATCCGCAGATAACGTACCGTGACGATTACCATCAGAACAGCCGTGCAGGAAAGTCCCCAGCACACCAGCGCCCGGCCCAGACGCTGCATCCCGAAGGCGCCGCCCGTCGCCGCTGCAGCCACAATTCCAACGTAGACAAGAAACCACGAAGGATATACCTGCCTGAGCCGAAAGGAAAGTACGAACCGCACCGTAAAATACAGAATCAGCAGAATGTGCAGAAGAAGTCCGATCCCCCACAGGACCGCGCCGGCAGACCGATTCAGAGAAGCAGCGCTGACACTAAGAAACATCAGACCCATGGAAAAGGTGCCGGACGCTCCCGCGATCGCCGCGTTACCCATGTCGGCGGCCGTTTCCCGGGGAAACAAAAAAATCTTCAGAAGAAGCAGAAGCAGCAGAAACACGGCTGCGCATTCCATCATCACCCAGACCGGAACCAACCGGCTCTTCAAAAAATTCCCGAGCGCCGCGAAGCCGAGCATCACGCCGGACATGGGAAGCGGTACCCGCCTGATGTATTTTTTCACTGTTCCATCCTCTCCCACAATTCCGCTCATCCGTTTTGAACCTGCTCAATTTCATATCATATATTTCATATTAAATATGTATGATATATACTCTCTATTTTTACAACAGATTCGCTCTTTTGTCAATCCTGTTTTCTGCCCGGGACCGCAAAAAAGGGCCGCCAGCGGCAGCCCTCCGTTTTTATTCTTTTTCCTCATGAAAAGCGTCGCGGATGTCCTCGTCGCTCACATCGCTTCCGCCCTTGTTCGTGAAGCGGGATACGATGCCCGGAACCAGATCGATGATTTTGGAGACCGCATCCTGATTTTTCAGGTTGATGACCCGGACCGTTCCGTCTTTTGTGATCTGAAGAACCGCGCTGGGCGACATTTTTGCGCCCATTCCGCCTCCGCCGTTATCCTTCTCCTTTGCAGAAAACGCTCCGGCGCCGAGACCGAATGACACATCCGAGAGCGGAAGAAGAATGCTGTCTCCGGCCTTCACCGCCTCGCCCACAACTGTTTTCGTCGACAGAAACCCGTCCAGTCCCCTGAAAAGCGTTTCCACCGTGCTGTCAAGGTTGTTCTTTTCCTGATCCGCCATATCCGTACCTCCTGTGAAGATATGTAACCGCTGTACTAATGCTCTGTTTTTTTCTCCGAACTTCCGCTCTGACCCGACAGCACGGCACGGATCAGTTTTTTCACTTCCTGATTCAGCAGAATCATCAGCCCTTCTTTCAGAAGAACCGCCGCGAAGAAATGTCCGCGCATCTTCACATCTGCTTCCAGCTTCTCCTCCGTAAAATCCGGAACGATCCGGAGCTCCTCCGGAATGACCGGAAGAATCCACGAGAGCACCCCGAGTGCCTTTCCCGTAACCGAAGGATCCTCAAAGCCGAACACAACGCTTCCCTCAATCTTTCGGGGAAAGATGTGACGTACAATCTTCAGACCGTGCTGCTTAATTACCTCAAAGGCCGGCCTGTACTCATCCGATCGCAGAATGCCGATTCCGTCCTTTATTTTACCACAAACCTCTTTTATTTTGGAACGGGAATCGGATCCGCCCTGTTTCCGCGGACCTGATTCTGCCGTTTTTTCGTGAGATTGTCCGGATGTCCGGTCCGAATGTCCTTTCCCCGTCCCTACCGGCGGCACCGTCGGCTGATCTCTCCCCGTCCCTCCCGGCGGCACCGTAGGCTTCTTTTTCGCGCCTGCGTAACGCTTCACGGCAGGATCGCCGGAACCGCCGCTCTTCACAGCCCCTCCGGTCCTTCCGCCGCTCTTCGCGGTCTTTCCGGATCTGCCGCGGTTCTTCCGCTCCCGGATTCTCCGGATCAGCTTCCGCAGAGGAATGCCGAAGAGATACAGTTCCAAATCATTCGATCCGTTCCCGAAACGGGCCCGCAGGCGAAAAACGAAACCAAGCCAGGAAAGCCCGGCCGTTCCGTGAAAGCCCTCTTCATGCCTGTGCAGATCCGCCCGGTACGCGAACGGTGTGAACAGAAGCAGAAGAATCAGAATCAGGATGACCAGCAGGATGATCAGAACCACTTTCAGAATCGAGAGAAGGATATGGCCGATCACTCCCAGCACACTCAGTAAAATTTCAGGCATCGGCTACACCTGCCCTTCCCTGCCCAGAAACCAGGACCGGATATCCGGCGCGCGGTTCTCGACGTAAACGCATCGGGCGATCTCCATCGCAACCTCGACGGCTTCATTTTTTCCGATCGCGATCCCGACGATCAGCGGCATATGCCGCACGGCATCCGTCTTTCCGACAATGGATGCGGCGCGCACAAGATCCAGCTGGTCGGTTCCGTTGGATGCCAGCGTAATGAGATAAAGGCCGCGCGCAAAGTCCATGCGTTCTGCCCGGCTGATTATCTCTTCCGTATTTTGTCCGGCCTTCTGTCCGACAAACAAATCACGGTACCACTTCATCGGCTCCGAACCCTCCAGATAGCCGCCCCGATCAGGGCTCCAACTGTGTTGTTGATGATATCGTCCGCATCAAACCACCCGACCTGAAAGACCAGCTGCAGCGTCTCGGTCGCAAGCGATATGAGCAGACAGATCAGGACCACGTCTGTGACGGTATGCTTCCTGAGCTTCCTGAAAATAAGCGGAAGCAGATATCCCATCGGTATAAACAGCAGAATATTCAGGATAATTCCGCGGATCGGAAGAACCGAACCGCGCAGCATTGCTCTCCGGAGCGCGGAGAGCGGCCGCAGTTCCACACCGGTCGCGTACGGCACGTCGATCTCGCTTCTGGAGAGGAGCGTCAGATAGACGTACGCCGCCGCGTAGACGGCGAAAATCAGTTCCGGAAGGTACCGAAGTCCCGGACGCCGTTCCGATACCGACTCAATCTCCGGGATAAGCAGCCCGCAGCTGACCGTCGTGATCAGCAGCAGGATCATTCTGACCGTAAAAATATGTCCCATATCCGTACCGGCTTCTTATCCGGCGAAATACTTCTGAAAAATCTGCTTCGCCGCGTCGACGGCCAGCGCATTTCCGTTGCCGCCGTCCTCGATCAGAACGCAGACGACAATATCTCCGCTTCCCGTATTCGAAAATCCCGTGAACCAGGAATGGGCTTTGCCCTCGCTCACATCGCCGTACTGGGCGGTTCCCGTCTTTCCGGCGATGTCGTAGGGCAGATCACTGAGTGTTGAAGCCGTTCCGTTCTGAACGACCGCTTTCATAATGGTGGTGAGCTGCTCCGCCTCTTCCGCGCTCATCACCGTTCCCGCCGATTTCGAATTCATCGTTTTTACGACCGCGCCGGACGTATTTTCGATGCGGGAAATGAACTTCGGCTCCATCATCGTGCCTCCGTTCGCGACCGCGTCGGCAATCATACACATCTGCATCGGTGTAGCAAGTGTCTCGCCCTGCCCGATGCCGGTCTGCATGGTCAGCTGATTCGCCGTGTCCTCCCCTAGGGTAAACCGGCTCTTCGAGGACGGCAGCTCCAGATCGTAGCTCTGATTGAACCCGAGATCCTCCGCCGTCTCCCGCAGAACTTTCTTGTCGATTTTTTCTACCGCCATCGACGCAAACGCGCAGTTGCAGGAGTTTGCCATCGCGTCCGCGAAGGTCTCCTCCCCGTGCGCCTTGTTGCCCGCGCAGTGGATCGTGTACCCGGAATTCTCGTACGATCCGGTGCACCGGAATGTAAAATTGTCAAAGGAACCGTACTGCCGCAGATAGGCGAGGGCCGTGACGATCTTAAAGGTCGATCCCGGCGGGTACAGTCCCTGCGTCGCGCGGTTGACAAACACACCGCTCGACTCATTTTCCTCGCTCGTCAGTGTGCTCCAGTCCTGAACGATCGTGTTCGGATTGAATCCCGGTTTGCTGACGTCAGCCAGCACATCGCCGGAATCCGCATCCATAACGAAAACCGCGCCGTGGTTGTCCCCGAGCGCGTCGCTGGCCGCCTGCTGCAGGTTCACGTTCAGCGTGGTGACCACGTTGTCGCCCTTTTTCTTTTCGTCCCGGATGTCGCTGGATACCTGATCCGTCAGATCCGCGTGGGACGAAAGAAGCACGCTGTTCTGGGAAGATTCCAGGCCGCTCGAGCCGTAATCCAGGTAGCCGACTGTATGCGCGAAAAGATCGTTGTAGGGATAGACACGCGTCTCATTGCCCTCCGCGTCCACATCCGTCCGTGCGAGCACCGTTCCGTCCGCAGCCAGGATCGATCCGCGCGTCACCTTCTCCGCGAGCTGTTCCGTCCTCTTGTTATACGGACTGTTCAGAATATTGTCCCGTTCGGAGATCTGAAAATAGACCATATAAACCGCGAGGCTCAGAAAGAGCATGACACACACAAGCGAAACAACCCGGTACGGACGCGCCGATCGTCTCTGCCGCTTTCTGGCAATTTCATCAGTAGTTGAGACTTTTTTCCGTTTCATCTTCTATCTTTCTCGACAAATCGTCGATATCCACATCCTGCTTTTCCTGAGGGAGACTTTCCTGCAGGGATTCCAGCGTCTTCCGGATCTCCCGGTCCGAAACAGGCCTTCCGCTCCCCGCTTCCGGAGGTTTCATCGGCGCAGGTCCCGTCACCTTCCTGCTGCTGGATCCGGCGGCCTTCTTTCCGGTTTCATTCCCGGTCTCCGGATTGTTCTCCCGCATCTGTACATTGACGGCGCGGGTCGCTTTCCGGTCCGGAACCGCCCGGGTGCCGGCCGCGCTTCTTTTTGCAGCTCTGCGGATTCCGCGCGCCGTCGTTCTCGCGGATGCGCGGGTATCGCGCTGCGCGCGGTTCATCTGACGCTCCTTCTCGTTCTG
>ONLT01000166.1 GCA_900318755.1 uncultured Eubacteriales bacterium | reverse complement strand
CGGTCTGGAGCTGATCGCTTCGGAAAACTGGACGTCGAAGGCGGTCATGGCGGCGATGGGAAGCCCGTTTACAAACAAATACGCGGAAGGGTATCCGGGCAGGCGCTATTACGGCGGATGTGAGATCGTCGATCAGGCCGAAACGCTCGCGATCGAGCGTGTGAAAAAACTGTTCGGCTGCACCTACGCGAACGTACAGCCGCATTCCGGAGCGCAGGCGAATATGGCCGTGTTCTACGCGCTGCTTCAGCCGGGCGATACGGTGATGGGCATGAACCTCAATGAGGGCGGCCATCTTTCGCACGGAAGTGCCGCGAATTTCTCCGGAAGCTATTTTCACGTGGTCCCGTACGGGGTCAATTCCGACGGATACATTGATTACGATGAAGTTGAGAAAAAGGCGAAGGAGTGCAGACCGAAGCTGATCGTCTGCGGCGCCAGCGCCTACGCGAGAAAAATCGACTTCAAGCGATTCCGCGAGATTGCGGACGAGGTCGGCGCATATCTGCTGGCGGATATCGCTCACATCGCGGGCCTCATCGCGGCCGGCTACCACGAGAGTTCGATTCCCTACGCTCATGTGACGACCTCTACGACCCACAAGACGCTGCGCGGACCGCGCGGCGGCATCATCCTTTCCAGCGAGGAATTTGCGAAGGAGCATAAGCTGAACAAGGCCGTATTCCCCGGAATCCAGGGCGGCCCGCTGGAGCACGTCATAGCGGCGAAGGCGGTCTGCTTTAAGGAGGCTCTGGAGCCGTCGTTTAAGGAATACGCGAAGAACGTCGTCGACAACGCGCAGGCGCTGGCGAACGGCCTGATGAAGCGGGGAATTCCGCTCGTTTCCGGCGGCACGGATAATCATCTGATGCTGATCAACCTGATTCCGCTGGACAAGTCGGGCAAGGATGTTCAGAACCAGCTCGAGGCGGTTCATATCACGGCGAATAAAAATACCGTCCCGAACGAGCCGCGCTCTCCGTTCGTAACCAGCGGTATCCGCCTCGGAACGCCGGCCGTCACGACGAGAGGACTGAATACGGAGGATATGGACAAGATCGCGGATGTCATCGCGATGACGATCAAGGACCCGGAGAACACGGGCGACACCGCGCGGGCCATCGTAAAATCGCTTACGGATCAGTATCCGCTCGGCTGACTGCCGGAAGGGCGGACCGGACGTTTGGTATCGAAAGGAGAACGTATGTCATATCTTTCACTGGAACAGGAACTGAGCTCGAGCACGTACCCGGGCCGCGGCATTGTGATCGGGAAATCGGAGGACGGAAAGTATGCGGTCGCCGCTTATTTCATCATGGGAAGAAGCGCGAACAGCCGGAACCGTGTCTTTACAGAGGACGGGGAGGGGATCCGCACGCAGGCGTTCGATCCGTCGAAGGTTGAAGATCCGAGCCTGATCATCTACGCACCGGTGCGCGTGCGCGGATGCGACACGATTGTCACGAACGGAGATCAGACGGATACGATCTATGAAGAGATGGAGAAGGGCCGGACTTTTGAGGAATCCCTCCGCGGCCGGACCTATGAGCCGGACGGTCCGAACTGGACGCCCCGCATCTCCGGACTGATGCACATCGAAAACGGAACGTACCGCTACGCGATGTCGATTCTGAAGCGCGAGCCGGGCGATATCGATCAGACGGACCGCTTTACGTTCGATTATTCGGACGCGGCGCCTGGAACCGGCCATTTCATTCACACGTATATGAGTGACGGCGATCCGCTCCCGAGTTTTGAGGGCGAGCCGGCTCCGGTCGATATCAAAGGCGATATCGACGCATTCACGGATCTCGTCTGGAACAGCCTGAACGGGGACAACAAGGTGTCGCTGTTCGTCCGTTTTATCAGAATCGAGACCGGGACGTACGAGACGAGAATCGTGAATAAAAATCAGTGAACACCGAAGGAGGCCTTGAGAATGAATGAACTTCAGCTGAAGTACGGATGCAATCCGAATCAGAAGCCGTCGAGAATTTATATGGAGGACGGGAGCGATCTGCCGATTCAGGTTCTGAACGGAAGGCCGGGCTACATCAATTTTCTGGATGCGTTTAACGGCTGGCAGCTGGTCCGGGAGCTGAAAAAGGAAACGGGTCTTCCGGCAGCGACGTCATTTAAACACGTATCGCCGGCCGGAGCCGCGGTGGGACTTCCTCTTACGGATGTCCTCCGGAAAATCTACTGGGTCGATGAGGAGGGTGATCTTTCGCCGCTGGCGTGCGCCTACGCCCGCGCGCGGGGCGCGGACCGCATGTCCTCCTTCGGAGATTTTATCGCTCTTTCCGATGTCTGCGACGCCGACACCGCGCGTCTGATCAAACGGGAGGTTTCCGACGGCGTGATCGCACCGGGTTATACCGACGAGGCGCTCGGGCTTCTGAAACAGAAGAAAAAGGGAAATTACGTCGTCATCCGGATGGATGAGAATTACCGTCCGGCGCCGATTGAGCACAAACAGGTCTTCGGCGTCACCTTTGAGCAGGGAAGACAGGAGCTGGCGATTGATGACGCGCTGCTCTCGAATATCGTCACGAAAAACAAAGAGCTTCCGCCGGAAGCGGTTCGTGACCTGAAAATTTCGCTGATCACGCTGAAGTACACCCAGTCGAATTCCGTCTGCTACGTAAAGGACGGCCAGGCGATCGGCGTGGGCGCGGGACAGCAGTCGCGCATCCACTGCACAAGACTGGCCGGATCGAAAGCGGACAACTGGTGGCTGCGCCAGTGTCCGAAGGTGCTGGAGCTTCCCTTCCGCGACGATATCCACCGGGCAGATCGCGACAACGCCATCGATCTTTACATCGGCGAGGAGTACATGGATGTGCTGGCGGACGGCGCCTGGGAGAGAATCTTCACGAGAAAGCCGGAGGTATTTACGCGTGAGGAAAAACGCAGCTGGCTTGATCAGATGACGGATGTAACGCTGGGATCGGACGCGTTCTTCCCGTTTTCGGATAACATCGAGCGGGCGCACAAGAGCGGTGTGAAATATGTCGCGGAGCCGGGCGGATCGGTACGGGACGACGCGGTCATCGAATGCTGCGACAAGTACGGCATGGTCATGGCGTTTACCGGAATCCGGCTGTTCCACCACTGATACAGATAAAATGAAAGAAAGGATGCGGGAAGATGCGCACGATGGAATTCAAGATGGAGCGTCAGGATCTTGTGAAGATCGGAGAAGAGGTTTCCGTCACGGAGAGCGCTCTGCCCGCATCCTATTACTATACGATTGTTCCGGCGGTTGCGATGAGCAAAAATTATCAGGGATATGAGCGGCTGAAGTCCGATAAGGGAATCGTGCGCGATATCCGGCACACAGAACGGGGGTATTACATCATTGTCGAATTCGATGAAGAAGACCCGTCCTGAGAAAATCATTCATCCGATTGCCCCCTTTTACGACGCGGATTCCCGTATTCTGATCCTCGGCAGCTTTCCGTCGGTCAAGTCGCGGGAGGTTCGCTTTTTTTACGGACATCCGCAGAATCGTTTCTGGAAGGTAATCGCGGCGGTTTTCGGCGGCGGTACGCCGGAGACGATTCCGGAGAAGAAAGCGTTTCTCCGGAAAAACCACATCGCCATGTGGGATTCCATCCACTCGTGTACAATCACAGGGTCGAGTGACAGCAGCATCCGTGACGTCGTCCCGAATGATATCCGGGAAATTCTGCGGACGGCAGAGATCCGCCGGATCTTCTGCAACGGAACCGCATCGTGGAAGATGTATCAGAAATACATTTTTCCCGTGACCGGGACGGAGGCGGTGAAGCTTCCTTCGACGAGTCCGGCGAACGCGGCATGGAGCCTTGACCGTCTGATCGGCGCCTGGAGCGTCTGCAGAGATGCCGCGCAAACAATTGAAATGGAGTAGAAAAAAATGGCAGAGAAGAATGAAGAGTTCAGCGCGGAGATGAACGCGTTTTCCAACATCAATCACGTGATCGGCGTCGTCAGCGGAAAGGGCGGCGTCGGGAAGTCGATGGTAGCCGCATCGCTGGCAAATGCGATGGCGGCGCAGGGGTTCCGTGTCGGTATTCTCGACGCGGACATCACCGGACCTTCGATTCCGAAAATGTACGGTCTGCACGACCGCGCCCACGGAGATGACAACGGAATTTATCCGCCGCTCACAGCCAACGGGATCGAGGTCATGTCGACGAATCTGATTCTCGAAGGGGAGGAGGAGCCGGTGATCTGGAGAGGACCGGTGATCGGCGGCGTCGTCAAGCAGTTCTGGACGGATGTGATCTGGGGACAGCTGGACTATCTCGTGATCGATATGCCTCCGGGGACGGGAGATGTCCCGCTGACGGTCTACCAGTCGCTTCCGATCGAGGGAATCGTGATCGTGACCTCTCCGCAGGACCTGGTGAAGATGATCGTCACAAAGGCGTATAAGATGGCGCAGATGATGGATGTACCGGTTCTCGGAATCATCGAGAATTACAGCTATCTCGTATGTCCGGGCTGCGGGAGAAAAATCAGCGTGTTCGGCGAAAGCCATATCGACGAGATCGCGTCCGGCCTTCAGATTCCGGTGCTCGGGAAAATCCCGATCACGGAGGAGTATTCTCACGCGGCGGACGAGGGAACGTTTTCAGAGGTTCTGAATCCGTACGTAGACGGCGCCGTCGAGGCGCTTCGCAAGCTCGATGAGGGCTGAGGAACCGGAAAAAAACAGCGTAGACGGGACAGCGGTGCGGATTTCGGTCCGCACCCTTGTTGAATTTCTTCTGCGCTCCGGCGACCTTGAGAAAGGGAAAAGCGCCCTCGCGGACCGCAGTGCGATGCAGGCCGGGAGCCGCGCACACAGGAAAATCCAGGGAAGAAGAGGCGCGTCGTACCGGGCGGAGGTGCCGCTGATCTGGGAATTCACATATCCGGGCGACGGCGCAGAAGTCGGGGACGGATTTCCTCCCTGCCCGCCGTTTTCCCTTGTGATCGAGGGACGAGCGGACGGCGTGGAGGAGAAGAACGGCGCCGTCACGATCGAAGAAATCAAAGGGATTTTTCAGAATCCCGACGATCTCGAAGAGCCGGCGGCGCTGCATCTTGCACAGGCGAAGTGCTATGCCGCAATTTTCGGAGAACAGAATCACCTGGATCAGATCCGGATCTGCATGACCTATGTAAGTCTCGAGGATTACCGGACGCGTCCGTTTTACTCCTCGTGGGATGTGAAAGAACTGTGCGGATGGTTCGAGAATCTCGCCGGCGAAGCGATGAAATGGGCGCGGCTGAAGGTCCGGTGGGAGATGATCCGCAATAACTCCGCTTCGGGGATGGAGTTTCCGTTTCCGTACCGCGCGGGGCAGAGAGATATGACCGCGGCCGTCTACCAGACCATCCGGCAGGGCCGCCAGCTCTTTGTACAGGCGCCGACCGGCATCGGCAAGACGATGTCGGCGGTCTTTCCTGCCGTTCACGCGCTCTGCCGCGGCACCGGAGAAAAAATATTCTATCTGACCGCGAAAACGGTCGCAGGGACTGTCGCGGAGGAGGCGTTTTCCATTTTGCGGCGGGAGGGGCTTTCCATCCGGAGTCTGACCGTGACCGCGAAAGAAAAGATCTGCGTCGCTCCGGAGGTGAACTGTTCACCGGACGTGTGTCCGAGGGCGAAGGGGCACTACGATAGGGCAGGCGATGCGCTGATGGACCTGCTTTTGAGCCCGGGCGATTTTAGCCGCGGGCGGATTCTTGCGCAGAGTGAAAAATACTGTGTGTGCCCCTACGAGCTTCAGATCGATCTTTCAGAGTTTGCGGACTGTGTGATCTGCGATTATAATTACGTGTTCGATCCGGACGCGAAGATCAGCCGGTATTTTGGCGACACGGCAGGAAAAGGAAAGGCGCTCCTTCTGGTGGACGAGGCGCACAATCTTGTCGACCGGGGACGCGACATGTACAGCGCGGTGCTGGAAAAGGAACGCGTACTCGAAATCAGACGCCTTATTTCCGGACGGGACGAGGCGCCTCTGAAGAAAATTGCGTCGGCTCTTCTGGCAGTGAACCGGCAGATGGTGAAGCAGAAGAAGCACTGCGAGTCTTCGGAAAAGGCGGAAAATCTGGCCGGATCCCGCTGTGAAACAATGGATTCGATCGGAGAACTGGCGGTTCCGCTCATGAATCTGGCCGGTCTTCTTGAGGAGTATCTGACCGGAAAACCGGCGGCCGGACTGGAGGAGAAGCTGACGGATTTTTATTTTCGTATGCGGACTTTTCTGAACCGGTACGACGAGATCGGGGACTGCGACCGCATTGTTGCGGTGCGCGCGCCGGACGGAGGGTTTGCGCTCCGGATCGCGTGCATGAATCCGGCCCCGCGCCTTCAGAGAGTTCTGGACAAATGCAGAAGCGCCGTGTTCTTTTCCGCGACCCTGTTTCCGATCCGGTATTACGAGGAACTGCTGACGACGAAAGAGGACAGCTACAGCATTTACATCCCGTCGCCCTTTGACCGGTCGAAGCGCCTTGTCGCTGTGGGAGGCGACGTCAGCAGCCGCTATAAGCGGCGCGGACCGGCTGAGTATGAAAAGATCGCCGGCTATATCGATGCGGCCGTCCGCGCGCACCGGGGAAATTACCTGATCTTTTTTCCGTCCTACCAGATGATGAGGGAAGTGCTCGCGGTTTTTCTGGAGAGCCGCGGCCTCAGTGAGGAAGCGGCGGAAGACGGCGGGTACGCACAAGCCGGAAACGATACGCTTCGCGTCATCGCACAGCTTCCTGGAATGTCGGAAGAGAGCCGCGGGCGTTTTCTCTTTGAGTTTTCGGAAGATACCGGAACGCTGGCCGCGTTTTGCGTGATGGGCGGCATGTTTGCGGAGGGGATCGATCTGACGGGTGAAAAGCTGATCGGAGCGGTGGTCATCGGAACCGGACTTCCGGGCGTGAGCGCGGAGCGCGAAATCCTGCGGAAGTACTGCGATGAAACAGAAAAAAAGGGATTTGATTTTGCCTACCGTTATCCGGGAATGAACAAGGTGCTTCAGGCTGCCGGCCGCGTGATCCGGACAGCGGAGGATACCGGTGTGATCCTGCTGCTGGACGAGCGCTTTCTCCAGAAGGAATCGCTGGCGCTGTTCCCGCGGGAATGGAACGACCTCGTCGTAGTGGATCAGAAATCGGTGAGGGATGTTCTTGAAAAATTCTGGACAAACAGGGAGCAGGGGTCTTGACATACGGCCTTTGCATGTGGTATCTTGAACAGGTTGATAAAGGAAGCAGAGTATCCGCTCTCACCTCGGCACGCATCTTGCTGTGACCCGGGTTAATACGAAACTGGGAAAACGGTGTAAAGAATCATCGTTTATTATGCGCGGACCGGACAGTTTATTCCGTGCGGACAGAGGTTCCCGGTATCATTCTGCAGAAGCAGATCAGCGGATAGTTATGCACTATCCGCTTTTTTATTTCTATTCAGGGAGGTACACGGCGATTAGTAACGATTTAATGATCAACGGTCAGATCCGTGACAGAGAGGTTCGTCTGATCGGAGAAAATGGCGAGCAGCTTGG
>ONLT01000147.1 GCA_900318755.1 uncultured Eubacteriales bacterium | reverse complement strand
TTACTGATTTATAAAGGTTCGTCATTCATTGACAAACTCAAATGAACTTTCGAGGATGTGTTTTACTGTTCAGTTGTCATGGTTCGTTTTATTTGCTGTCCCGTGGGACAGCTTCTAAATAGTATCACGGGGTCTCCCCATTGTCAACAGCTTTTTTTCTTTTTTTTCAAATTTTTTTACCCGGATTTTTCGAAGGGATTTCTTCCATGAGACAGCGGATCACATCGCAGCATCCGTCGTGGTCGTTGTCTCTCACAACGATCCCGCATTCCCTCCTGATGCGCTCCGGCGCGTTGCCCATCGCTGCGGACAATCCCGCAAAAGCCAGCATGTCCCTGTCGTTGTCCGCATCGCCTGCCGCGATCACCTCCTGCGGCCGGATGCCGAGCCGTCCGCACAGCCAGGACAGCCCCGCCGCCTTTGTAAGTCCCTTCGGACTGATCTCAATCGACGTCTCCTCCGCGAATGCGACGGTAATATCTTCCGAGAGCGGTTCCAGGTGCCGTCTCACCTCTTCCCGCACTTCCGCCGATGCGCAGTAAAAATTGATCTTTTCAATGCCCCGTCCGGTCGAATGAAATTTTGCGGGCAGATTTTTCGTCAGCACGCAGACCCGGCTCATCATGCCGCGATAGACGCTCATGTGATAATGACCCAGGTGTTCCAGCGAGCCCTTTTCCGCAACCGCCTCCCCGAGGCTCAGAACGTAGGGCATCGTGTCAAACTGTGTGCCGATGTCCAGAATGACGTCAGCCAGCTCTTTTTTAAAGCCGGTCCGGTATAAAATCCGTTTTGCGTGCCGGTCATACACGACCGCGCCGCTCTCGCAGACGGAGAAGCGGATCGGCTCCAGATCTTCCGCGCAGTCCTCGCACTCAGACACCGCGCGCCCGGTTGCGATCACAATATATTTTCCCGCGTCAATTGCAGCGCGGATCGCCTGCTTCGTGTTCTCCGACACACGCTTTTCGCTGTTGAGGAGCGTGCCGTCCATGTCAAATGCGGCCAGTTTGTATTCGTCCAACGGTATCCTCCGATTCTTTTCCTCAGTTTTCTTCCCGCATACTCCGCAGGAGCCGGATTTCTTCCGCGTATCCGGACAGTTCATTCGGTGTCTCGAGAAAGCAGGGAAGGTCCTTCAGTTTTTCGTGATTGATAATTCGCCGGAACGCGTCCAGTCCGATCGCGCCCTTCCCGATTTTTTCATGGCGGTCCTTATGGCTTCCCGGCGGATTCTTGCTGTCGTTCAGATGGAGCGCCTTCAGGCGGTCAAGTCCGATCACGCCGTCAAATTCATCGAGCACATCGTCGAGATGATGAATGATGTCGTATCCTGCGTCGCTCACATGACAGGTATCGAGGCAGACTCCCACATGGTCCTTCAACTGCACGCGGTCAATGATCGCAGCCAGCTCTTCAAAACGGCTCCCGATCTCCGTCCCCTTCCCTGCCATCGTCTCCAGAAGAACCGTCGTGTGCTGGTCCTCCCTCAGAATCTGATTCAGCGTATCCGCAATTTCTTCGATGCCCGCGCCGGTTCCCTGTCCCGTATGGCTGCCGGGATGAAAATTGTAGAGATTGCCCGGCAGGTACTCCATCCGCGCGAGATCATCCGCCATCGTCTCCCGGGCGAACTCCCGGGTCCGTCCGGTCTTTGAACACGGGTTGATGGTATACGGCGCGTGCGCGAGAATCGTACCGAACCGGTTCTCCTTCATCAGCGCGGCGAGAGCCTCCGCGTCCGACGGATCGATCGGTTTTGCTCTGCTTCCGCGCGGATTCCGCGTAAAAAACTGAAAAGTATTTGCTCCCACCTGCAGAGCGCGCTCCCCCATCGCCAGAAATCCTCCCGATGACGAGAGATGACATCCGATTGTAAACATCATGTTCTCCTTCCGCTGCCGCTTCCGTCCGTATCCCGCATCATTCGTTCTGAAACAAGCTGCTCAAGTTCCGTGTAATTTGTAATCTCACAGGCCAGCCGGCGGATCGCAGCGGCGCCGTGCATCCCTGCCGTGTACCACGCGACATGCTTGCGCATCTCGCGCAGCGCCGTATATTCGCCTTTATCCCGGATCTCCATCTGCGCCTGCCGGAGAATCATTGAGCCGATCTCCGACGGAGCCGGCCGATCCGGTATTTTCCCCGTTTCCAGATATGCACCGATTTCCCGGAAAATCCATGGATTCCCCCTGGCGGCCCGGGCGACCATAACCGAGTCGCAGCCCGTCTCCTCCATCATGCGTTTTGCATCCGGTCCGCACGTGATGTCTCCGTTTCCGATCACTGGAATCGAGACGCTCTCCTTCACCTGACGGATCACGTCCCAGTCCGCCCGGCCGGAATAATACTGTTCGCGGGTTCTCGCGTGGACCGCCACCGCGGACGCTCCCGCCTGTTCCATCGCCTTCGCGAACTCCGGAGCGTTTACATGGGCGTCGTCAAACCCCTTCCGGATTTTTACCGTCACCGGCTTGCGGACGCGCTTCACAATGGCGGCTACGATGGAGGATGCGCGCCCCGGATCTTTCATCAGGGCAGACCCTTCCCCGTTGTTGACGACCTTTGGGACCGGGCATCCCATATTCAGGTCAAAAAAATCAAAGGAATCGCTTTCAATCATCGCGGCTGCTTCCGCGACGATATCCGGATCGCTCCCGAAGAGCTGCAGCGCGATCGGATGCTCGAACGGTTCCGTCCTGATCAGCTTTTCCGTATTTCTGTTCCGATAGGTGATGGCCTTCGCGCTGACCATTTCCGTATACAAAAGTCCCGCGCCCTGTTCTTTACACAGCACGCGGAACGAGAGATCCGTCACTCCGGCCATCGGCCCGAGTGCGGTGCGGTTCGGTATGACCACGCCGCCAATTTTAAATTCTGTCACGTCCCGTCCTCAATTTCCCGGGCTGATTCTTCCGGCGGTCGTAAATACCTTGTAGAAAAGCTCCAGGGAAGCGAACAATTCCCGCTTCGTATCCTGCAGCTCTTTGATCTTCAGGCCCGCCTCGATCTCATCGTAGCCCGCATCCGAATCGGAGGCCTCCGTGCGCAGTTCAAGAAGGCCGTCCCGGTCAAATTCAACCGAGAGAATTCCTCCGGCCTGTTCCGTAAACAGCACGCACATAATCTTCAGCTCATCCTTCACATTCTGCGGAAGAATGTCAAATTTCGGGTTAAAATAATACTTCTGCGTGTATTTATTCGACACGCAGAGCACCGTATTCTGTTCTGCCATATTCACTCCCATCCGGGCGCAGACGCCTCCGGACGGCGCATTCTCAGACATAGCCGTAAATCCCCCGGACCGATACCTCGCCCGAAAAAACCGGCTCAACCCCGCCTGTGTCATCGCGCCGCACCAGCAGTTCTCCGCGCCGGTTGATTCCAAGCGCGCGCCCGGTAAACGGCGCGGCAGGATCAAGCACGCGGACGCGTTCGCCCGTGTTCGCGAGAATCTTTTCATACTCTTCTTTTAATCCGGACAGGTCCCCTGTTTCGATAAAGATCCGGTAACACCGTCCGAACTCCCGGACGACCGCGGCGGTTACTTCCTCCCGCCCGATGACGCGTCCCGCTGCCATCCGCATCGAGACCGCGCGGTCGGACAATTCCTCCGGAAACGAGGTCATATTGACATTCAGACCGACGCCGATCACGACATACCCCGCCTCCGGTCCGAGCTCCGTCAGAATTCCGCAGAGCTTCCGGCCGTCATAGATCACGTCGTTCGGCCACTTGATCTTCGCCTCAAAACCGCAGACCGCGGAGATCCCCCGCGCCGCGGCGAGCCCCATCACAAGCGTGAGCAGAGGATAGGACTCTTTTTTCAGACGGTCCGGGCGAAGCAGAACGCTCATGGAGACAGAGGTCCCCTCCGGAGATTTCCAGACGCGGCCGCGTCTTCCCTTCCCCGCGCTCTGAAAGTCCGCGAGAAAGATGCTGCCGTCCGGTGCCGTCCCCGACTCGCGCTTCGCCCATTCATTCGTAGAATCCGTTTTTTCCGCGTAGAAAATCCGGTCCGATCCCGAAAGGCGTCGGATCGCATCCGCGTCAAGAAGCTGTTCCGGCATTTCCGTCACCCTCCGCGCCGGTCAGAATTTCGCGCCCAGCGTCGCCGCCATCACCGCCTTGATTGTGTGCATGCGGTTTTCCGCCTCATCAAAGACGAGGGACTTTGGCGACTCGAAGACCTCGTCGGTCACTTCCATATCGTCGATGCCGTATTTCCGGCTGATTGTCATGCCGATCTGAGTGTTCAGATCGTGGAACGAAGGCAGGCAGTGCAGAAAGACCGACTGCGCCCCCGCGTTTTTCATAACCTCTGAGGTCACTTTGTAGGGCGAGAGGGCTCGGATCCGTTCCTCCCACACCTCGTCAGGTTCGCCCATGGAAACCCAGACATCCGTGTAGATTACGTCGCTGTCCTTCGTTCCGGCCGCTACATCCTCCGTGAGCGTGATGCTTCCGCCGCTCTCCTTCGCGTACGTCCTGCAGAGCGCGACGAGACTGCTGTCCGGGAAGTACTCCTTCGGCGCACACGCAGTGAAATGCAGTCCGAGCTTCGCGCAGACAATCATCAGAGAATTGCCCATATTGTAGCGCGCGTCGCCCATGTACGTGAACTTCAGTCCCTTCAGCCGTCCGAAATGTTCGCGCACGGTCATCATATCGGCGAGCATCTGCGTCGGATGATACTCGTTCGTGAGGCCGTTCCAGACCGGAACTCCCGCGTACTTCGCAAGCGTCTCCACGATCTCCTGGCCGAATCCGCGGTACTCGATTCCCTCGTACATGCGTCCGAGGACCCGCGCCGTATCCTTGATGCTCTCCTTTTTGCCGATCTGGGAGCCCTTCGGATCCAGATACGTCGTGCCCATCCCCAGATCGTGGGCCGCCACCTCAAACGAGCAGCGCGTGCGCGTACTCGTTTTCTCGAAAATCAGCGCGACATTTCTGCCCCGCAGCACATCGACAGGCACACCCTTTTTCTTTTTGTCCTTGAGGTCCTCCGCAAGGTCAATGAGATACAGAATCTCCTCCGGCGTAAAATCCTTCAGGGTCAGAAAGTTTCTTCCTGTTAAATCCATGGCTTTCCTCCGTGTATCGCTCAGTTTCTCTGCCGTCTCGCCTCATACATGAGAAGCGACGCGGCGACGGACGCGTTCAGTGATTCGACGCGTCCCTCCATCGGAATCCGGATCAGGCAGTCCGCCTCCTCCGTAAGTCCGGCGCTCAGGCCGTTTCCCTCGCTTCCGATGAGAAACGCCGTCCCGGTTTTGTAATGTTCTTCTGTATATTCGTTTGTACCGTTCAGATGAGCCGCGTAGCTGCGCACGCCGCGTTCCCCGAGGCGCCGGAGCGCGCCCGCCAGATCCCGCTCGCGCACCGCGGGCACCCGGAATATGGATCCCATCGTGGCGCGGATCACCTTTGGCGAATAAATATCCGCGCAGCCCTCTCCCAGAAGAATTCCCGTCACGCCCGCGCCCTCTCCGGTCCGGATGATCGTCCCGACGTTGCCCGGATCCTGCACATTCTCGAGGACCATGACAAGAGGCGCCCGCGCCCCCGCCGTGAGGTCCTCAAAATTCCAGCGGGGAATGGCGGCGACCGTCAGGATGCCCTGCGGAGTTTTTGTATCACAGACGGACGAAAAAAGCCGGTCGGAAACAACCTCCGCGCACGTATCGTTCAGGATTGTTTCCGCCATCTCCGGGTTCTCCCGTGCAAAGGACTCCGACATAAAAACGCCGCGGCGCAGGGAGTCCGGCGTCTCCTCGAACAGCTTTCTGCCCTCGAGGACGAAGCAGCCGGATTCTCTGCGCGCCTTTGCCTTCGTATTCAGCTGTCGGATCATCTTCAGCTTCGCACTGCTGCTGCTCGTTATCATATCTTGGAATAATCGTATGAGAGCGCGTGCGACAGCTCATATTCGTAGGGATCGATGTCCTTCTGCATCGCCAGCGCCTCGTTGATGTCAAAATCCGTCACATGGCCGTCCTTATAAGCTACGACCCGTTTTGTCTTTCCCGCGATCAAAAGATCCACCGCATAGGCTCCCATCACCGTCGCGCACACGCGGTCGCGTGAGGTCGGTGAACCGCCTCTCTGCATATAGCCGAGGATTGTGGCTCTCGTCTCAATTCCGGTCGCCGCCTCGATTCTGCTCGCCATCGCCGCCGAGTGGCCGATGCCCTCCGCGTTGATGATGATGTGATGTTTCTTGCCCTTGCGGCGCGTCTCAATGATGTTGTTGATAATTCTCTGCTCGTCGTAATCGTATTTTTCCGGAAGGAGAATGTCCTCCGCGCCGGCTCCGATGCCTGCCCACAGGGCGATGTATCCCGCGTTCCGGCCCATCACCTCGATGATGCTGACACGCTCGTGCGAGGCCGATGTGTCGCGGACTTTATCGATCGCCTCCATCGCGGTGTTCACCGCAGTATCAAACCCGATCGTGTAATCCGTGCACGCGATGTCGAGATCGATCGTACCCGGTACGCCGATTGTGTTGATTCCGAGATTCGCGAGCTTCTGTGCGCCCGCAAAGGATCCGTCGCCGCCGATGACGACCAGCCCCTCAATTCCGTTTCTGCGGCACGCGTCCGCCGCCCTCTGAAGTCCCTCATCCGTGCGCATCTCCGCGCAGCGGGCGGTGTTCAGAATCGTTCCGCCTCTCTGGATGATGTCCGACACGTCCTTC
This sequence comes from uncultured Eubacteriales bacterium, assembly GCA_900318755.1. Taxonomy (GTDB): domain Bacteria; phylum Bacillota; class Clostridia; order Lachnospirales; family Lachnospiraceae; genus CADBRN01. Next base: position 12,522 of record ONLT01000147.1, on the reverse strand, counting down.
GCCGCAAGTTCCCGGACCTCATCGTTCATCAGTCCCTCGTAGCCGCGGTAGATTCCCATCGTCTTCAGGCCTTTGCTGCGTCCGCGGCGTACAACGGCGCGGATCACTGCGTTCATGCCGGGCGCGTCTCCGCCGCTCGTCAGCACGCCGATCGCTGAAACCTTCGATTTCGTATCCTTCGCCATAAAATCAAACCCCTTTCGTGGATCAGCTGACATTGGCAATTTTCACGGTATTCTCCTGTATCATAAAGCAAAACACGGCTCTTTTCAATGTTCATTTCCTGCAGAAAAGGCGTTATTTTCCGAACGATCCACGCCCCGGCTGCGCCGTCCACTGCTTTTTCAGATTTTGTTTCCGGGCGATCACGTTCTCCCTGCCGATGAGCGCTTCCAGGGCGGACATCTCGTCCTCCCCCGCGGTAAATCCGATATTCATCCGCTTCACCGCCCGCTCCTTTTCCAGATAAATCACCGCCGTGTCCGTTCCGTCTCCGCCTTTCAGAATCGCGTCGATTCTGCCGCTTTTCTGATCAAACGAGGCGCGGTCCGGGAAGCGGAGCCAGACCTCGGTCGGAATCCGGTCGAAGGGGAGAACCTTCTCACAGATCACCTTTGAGGGCCGGTCTTCCTCCGCCGACACACGGCCGAGAACAAACACACGCGCATCGCTCTCCAGGTCAGCCGAATACCGCTCGTAGCTTTTGGGAAACACGATCACCTCGACCGATCCAAGAAGATCCTCCAGCGTCACGAAGGCCATAATCTGATTCGTCTTCGTGTACTTGACCGTTTTCGACGTAACCATGCCTCCGACGATCACGCGCTCGCCGTCCCGCACGCGCGCCGTACCGGTCTCCTCATCCGGCTGAAACTGATCCGCCCCCGCCGTGATGTTCTGCTCCAGAAGCTTCTCATATTTTTTCAGCGGATGCCCGCTGATATAGATCCCGGCCACCTCTTTTTCGAAGGCGAGCTTCTGCTCCTCCTCAAATTCACCGACGTCGGGCATCGGAACCTCGAAAGCCTCCTGCGCGCCGGGGACGACATCGAAGAACGACAGCTGGCCGGCGAAATTGTTTTTCCGCTCATCCGCGATCTGATCCATGATCATCCCATAAACCTGCATGTACTGTTTTCTTGTGCCTCCGAAGCAGTCAAAGGCGCCGCACTTGATGAAATTCTCAACCGTTCTCTTGTTGAGCATTTTTCCGGAAAGCCTGGAGCAGAAATCCCGGAGCGATTTGTAAGGGCCGTTTTTCGCCCGCTCCTCCCGGACCGCGTCCATGACCGGCTTGCCGATTCCTTTGATCGCGGAGAGTCCGTACCGGATTTTCCCGTCCTCCACTGAAAAATCGCCGACGCTCCGGTTGATGTCCGGCGGCAGAATTCCGATGTGCATCCTGGAAAGATGGAGCATGTACGAAGCGCACTTTCCGGGATTGTCGATGACCGACGTCATCAGCGCCGCCATGAACTCTACCGGATAATAGTACTTCAGCCAGGCCGTCTGGAAGGAGATATAGGCGTAGGACACCGCGTGGCTCTTGTTGAACGCGTAATTCGCGAAATCGAGCATCTCCTCGAAGATCCTGTTCGCGGTTTCCTCATCGACGCCGTTCCGGACGCAGCCCGGAATCGACAGATCGTCGTTTCCGTTGATAAAGTTCTGGCGCTCCTCCTGCATCACCTTCGCTTTTTTCTTCGACATCGCGCGGCGCAGGACGTCGCTTCGACCGTACGTGTACCCCGCGAGGTCGCGGACGATCTGCATAACCTGCTCCTGATAGACGATGCAGCCGTACGTGGTCTGAAGAATCGGGCGGAGTTTTTCCGTCTCATAAGTGACCTGGTCCGGATGCTCCTTGCCCCGGATGTACTGAGGGATGAAATCCATCGGACCCGGCCGGTACAGCGCGACGCCGGCGATGATGTCGTCCAGCGAGGAAGGCTTCAGCTCTTTCATAAAGCTCTTCATGCCCTCCGACTCCAGCTGGAATACGCCCTCGCATTTCCCCGCGCTGATCATCTCCATGACGTTCGGATCGTTGTAATCGATCTTCATCATGTCGATCTTCCTGCCGGCCGACTCCTCCGCCATCTTCTTCGCGCTCTGAATCACCGTCAGCGTGCGGAGTCCCAGGAAGTCCATTTTCAGAAGCCCCAGCTCCTCCAGCGTCGTCATCGTGTACTGCGTCGTGATCGTTCCGTCCGCCGCCTGCGAGAGGGGCACGAACTCGTCAACCGGTTTCGAGGCGATCACGACTCCCGCCGCGTGCATCGACGTGTGGCGCGGCAGCCCCTCGAGACGCTTCGCCATGTCGATCAGATGACGCACCTCTTCATCGTTCTCATAAAGCTTTTTCAGCTCCGGATTCATCGTGAGCGCCTTGTCGATGGTGATATGCAGCTCCTCCGGAATCATTTTTGCAATCGTGTCGCACCGCGCGTACGGGATGTCCAGCACCCGCCCGACGTCGCGGATCACGCCGCGCGCCTGCAGCGTTCCGAATGTGATGATCTGCACGACGCGGTCCCGGCCGTACTTTCTCGTGACGTAATCGATCACCTCGCCGCGGCGCTCGAATCCGAAATCCACGTCAATATCCGGCATGGATACGCGTTCCGGGTTCAGGAAGCGCTCGAACAGCAGATTATATTTCATCGGATCGATCTGCGTGATTCCGAGCGTGTAGGAGACGATGCTTCCCGCCGCACTGCCCCTTCCCGGGCCGACCGCGATGCCGTGATCGCGCGCGAATTTTACATAATCCCACACAATCAGGAAATAATCGACGTACCCCATCTCATGAATGGTATTCAGCTCATAGTCGAGGCGGTCCCGGAGCTCCTTCGTCACCGTCCCGTAATTTTTTTCAAGTCCATTCCGGCAGAGTTCGGTCAGATAGGTCCACGAGGTGTACCCCTCCGGCACGTTAAATTTCGGCAGCTTCAGATTGTGAAACTCAATCTCCACATGACACCGGTCGGCAATTTTCTGCGTATTTTCAATCGCCTCGGGCGCATATGGAAAAAGCGCCTGCATCTCCTCCCCGGATTTCACGAAATACTGGCCGCCCTCGTAGCGCATCCGGTCCTCGTCCGCCAGCTTTTTCCCGGTCTGGAGGCAGAGCAGGATGTCGTGGGCGTCCGCGTCCTCCGCGTACGTATAATGCACGTCGTTCGTCGCGACCAGATCGATTCCGGTCTCCTTGTGGAGCCGCATGATTCCCTGATTGACCTTCTTCTGCATCGGAATTCCGTGATCCTGCAGCTCGAGAAAGAAATTGTTCTTGCCGAAGATCTCCTGATAGCGAAGCGCCGCCGCCTTCGCCTCGTCGTAAAGATCCGCCTCGAGGCAGCGCGCGACCTCGCCGGCCAGGCAGGCGGAAAGCGCGATGATCCCCTCATGGTACTTCCGAAGAATTTCCTCGTCGACGCGGGGCTTATAATAGAACCCTTCCGTAAATCCCCGCGAGACGATCCGGACCAGGTTCTCGTACCCCGTGTTGTTCTCCGCCAGCAGCACAAGATGGTAGTACCGCTCCTCCCGACTGCCGTTCTCCTTGTCAAAACGCGAACCCGGCGCGACGTACACCTCGCACCCGAGAATCGGATTGATCCCCGCCGCCTTCGCCGCCTTGTAGAAATCAATGCAGCCGTACATCACACCGTGATCCGTGATGGCGGCGCTGTTCATGCCGAGTTCTTTTACACGGGCGATATACTCCGTGATTTTATTCGAGCCGTCCAGGAGACTGTACTCCGTGTGGACGTGCAGATGCGCAAAACTCATACTGCAGCCTCCTGTTCCAATGGATACAACTGCCGGAATGATTATCGGATTTCGATCAGTTTTCCGTCGTGTTTTTCGATCCGTCGCTCTTTCAGAAGATGTCCGACCGCGCGTTTGAAGGCCGCCTTCGAGATCCCGAAGGTACGGTCGATCAGCTCCGGCGACGCCTTGTCATCAAAACCAAGCGTCCCGCCGCACCGTCGGATCTCCGCGAGAATCTTCTCCGCGTCCGGTCCCATCTGCAGATAGGCCTTCTGTTTCGTCGTGACGCAGAGCCGCCCGTCCTCGCGCACCCCGGTCACCCGCAGCTTCAGAATTTCCCCGTAATGAAAGTGTCCCTGCGCATCCTTCTTCGGAATCAGCGCGGAATACTGATCATCCACCGCGATGAACACCCCGAAATTCCGGCTGATCTCATAGACGCGCCCCTGCACTTCATCGCCGATGTCATAGGGCGAATGTTTTTTCAGATACGGATATACATTCATAGTCGCGCAAAGACGGCTGCTCTTGTCGATGTACAGCCCGACAAGAACCTTTTCTCCCCGCTCGATCGTTCCCCGCTGCTCGTGATAGGGAAGGAAGAGATCCTTTTCCAGCCCCCAGTCGAGAAAGGCGCCGACCCGCGTGGTATCCTTCACCGTCAGCAGCCCCACCTCTCCGACCTGAAGAAGCGGCTCGTTGACCGTCGCGATCAGGCGGTCATCGGAATCTCTGTACAGGAAAACCCCGATCCGGTCGCCTACCTTCAGCCTTTCCGGGACCTGCTTCGCCGGAAGCAGAACCATCTTCTCCCGGTCGTCCGTCATTTCTTCCGCAAGATAAACGCCGAAATCGACACGGCGCACCTCAATCAGCTCCTGTTTTTTTCCTAATTCCATCATCCGGCAAACTCCCCGATAAAATAAATGTCTCCGCTGTTCCGGTTCTTCAGCACAACCGTGTAGACCCCGTCCTTTTCCGTGACGCAGGGCAGAATCTCATCACCAAGAAACGCCTGCTTTAAGTATTCCGCCCGGAGGTGACGCACCTCGAACCCCGGCGGGAGATAATTCTGGGACATAACCATGTACTGTCCGTTGTTTACATGATGGTTCGTGTCCAGATGGCTCTCGAGAATCGTAAAGGAACCGCCTTCGCGATATTCCTTCGGAACCCGGATTTTTCTCTTCCCGTAGCAGTCCGGAAGCGCGAGCTCCGGATCCACGCCGTACCCGTCGATCTGATCCTGTGTGACGTCGCAGGGTTTCCCGGTTTGCTGATCCATGAACACCCACTCGGACTTGCCCTCGACCAGCCTCGTTCCGTCCGGCCGTTCAATTGTAAAATCCCGGTAGCCGATAAAATTCCGAAACCCCGGCGCCCACGTCGACGTAACGATATGCTCCGCAAATTTCGGATATGCGATGATGCGGAGCCGGAGCGCCGCCAGAACCCACATCTTTTTGTGCTCCGCGGTCCAGTACACGCCGACGTTTCCCTCTTCTCCATGAAACGTCGCGCAGTCCTGAAGATAATTGATCATCGCTGTCAGCGACAGATGCGCGTTCTCATCAACCTCGCTGAAACGAACTCTGCTCTCAAATGAATATTTCATGTCATTCGCCTCACATCACGGCAGAATCGCCGCGCTCGTCTTTCATTCTACATCAAAGAGAAAAAATAAGCCACTGCAGAGATCTGCAATGGCTTATACAAAAGCTGGGCTACAAGGATTCGAACCTTGAAATGACGGAGTCAGAGTCCGTTGCCTTACCATTTGGCGATAGCCCATCAGTGACAACACGGTGTATTATACCGGAACACATTTTAAAATGCAAGTGTTTTTTTCGTATGTTTTACCGGATATTTTCACGGCGCACGTCTGAGGGGGAAAGCGGCGCAGCGGCCGCCTCCCCATACATCGCGCCGTTCGGCAAAAATACGGTTTACTGGAAGCGCTCGTCGATCACCCGCTGCGTCTTTTTCTCCGATCGCGGCAGCACACCGAGCTCGACGACCTTCACAATGGGCGTAAAGCCGATTCTGCCCTTGACCGCCGCGGCTACATCCGCGGCCATTTTCTGAAAATCGACGTGTCCGTTCGTCTCAACATAGATGCGCATCGTATCGCGGCCGTCCAGATGGGAGATGCGGATCTGGTACTCGCTGGAGAGTTCCGGGAACGCGGCGAGAATCTCCTCGATCTGCTTCGGGAACACATTGACGCCCTTGATCTTCATCATATCGTCGGAGCGTCCCATAATCGTATCAATTCTCGGGAATCTGCATCCGCATCTGCATTCACCGGGAATGATTCTTGAAATATCGTGGGTACGGAAGCGGATCAGCGGCGCGCCCTCCTTGACCAGCGTCGTGATCACGATCTCACCCCACTCCCCGTCCGGAACGTTTTTACCGGTCTTCGGATCGATGATTTCCAGATAGATATAGTCATCCCAGTAATGCATGCCGCATTCATAATCGCAGCTGATGCCGATGCCCGGGCCGTAGATCTCGGTCAGCCCGTAGATATCGTAGATCTGGATGTCCAGCTCATTTTTGATGCGTCTGCGCATCTTCTCGCCCCAGCGCTCGGAACCGATGACGCCCTTTCTCAGGCAGATCTGATCCGCAAAATCCTCCCGGCGGATCTCCTCGGCGAGGAGCAGCGCGTAGGACGACGTCGCGCACAGAACCGTGCTCTTCATGTCGTGCATGAACCGCAGCTGCTTCTTTGTGTTTCCCGGGCCCATCGGGATGACCATCGCGCCGAGTTTCTCCGCGCCTGCCTGAAAGCCGATTCCGGCGGTCCACAGGCCGTATCCCGGCGTAATCTGAATGCGGTCCCTGTTTGTAATTCCGGCTGTCTCATAACAGCGCCGGAACATCTCCGCCCAGTCGTCGACATCCTTCGCTGTGTACGGGATGATGACCGGCGTCCCGGTTGTGCCGCTCGAGGAATGGATCCGCACGATCTCCTCCTCCGGAACAGCCATCAGGCCCAGCGGATAGGCGTCCCGGAGATCCTGCTTCTGAGAAAAAGGAAGACGCAGAAACTCTTCGACCGATTTTATTTCGGAAATACCGGCGTCTTCCAGCCGTTTCCCGTAGAAATTGTCCGACCGGATCAACCGCTTTACCTGGCGGTCGACCTGCCGCAGCTGCTTTTCATTGATTTGCATCGGATCCCCTCCAAAAGAATTCGCTCTTTTTCTGTCCGGTTATCAATTCTGCATATAGCGCAGTGCGCGCACATTCACATCCCAGAGCTTCTCCGGGAGCCGCCCGCGCATCGCCTCCTCCACGTCCGCAGGGTCCACCCCGATCGCGCCGGTTTTCATCGCCGCCCCCAGCAGAACCATGTTCAGAACCTTCGGATTTCCGATCTCCCCAAGCGCACGGTCGGCGTCCACAAGAATCAGATGATCCACGTGCGCCTTCAGATAAGCGATCATCGCGTCAGAATCATACGACGCGCGCCCGATCATCGCGCTCACCGGCTGAACCGGGCGGATGCTCGTGACGACCGCCCCGCCTTTTTTCAGAAACGGAAGCTGGCGCACCGTCTCACCCGGCTCAAATCCGATGATCAGATCCGCCTCGCCCTTTCCGATCAGCGGAGAATTCGCCTCTCCGATTTTCATATGAGAGAACACACTTCCGCCGCGCTGGGCCATGCCGATCGTCTCCGCCGTCATGACGTGCTTCTTCTCTTTCATGGCCGCCGCCGCGATCAGCCTGGACGCGAGCACCGTGCCCTGTCCTCCGACCCCGCAGAATACAATGTTTTTACTCATTTCTGCCACCTCCTGCGATCGCTCCGACCGGACATACCTGCTCGCAGAGCGTGCAGCCGGTGCACTGGGACGGATCGATGAGCGCCTTATCTCCGTCAAGCACAAGCGCCGGACATCCGAGCTCGCGGATGCATTTTTTACATCCGATGCATTTGTCCGGATCCACCTTTGATTTTCCGCTTTTCGGCCTGAACCGCACGACGCACGGGGATTTGAAAATAATCGCCTTGACGCCCGGCTCATCCGCGATGCGGCGGATTTCTGGAATGCAGGTCTTAAGATCCAGCGGATCCATCGTCTCAACCGTCGCAAGGCCGATCCCCCGGAGGACATCCTCGATGCGCACCGCCTGAACGACGTCTCCCATGATCGTCCGGCCCGTTCCCGGATGCGGCTGATGGCCGGTCATCGCGGTCGTGGAATTATCAAGAACAACCAGCGTCATATTATCCTGATTATAGAAGGCGTTGATCACTCCTGTGATACCGGATGCGAAAAATGTGGAATCTCCGACGAAAGCGAACGCCTTCACCTCCGGATCCACCCGGACGACGCCCTGCGCCATATTGATGCCGGCGCCCATGCACAGACAGGTGTCCGTCATGTCGAGCGGCTCCGCGTTTCCGAGAGTATAGCATCCGATGTCGCCGGCAAAAAGCGTCTTTTTCACTCCCTTCATCGCCTGTTTCACCGCGTAAAACGACGCGCGGTGCGGACAGCCCGCGCAGAGAACCGGCGGCCTGACCGGAAGCGCCGGACATGCGTCTTCTCCGGATTCGGAACTTCCGGCGGGCTCTTCTCCCGTCGGAGCTCCGAGGAACCCGGAAATATAACCCCTGACCGAATCCACACTGTTTTCACCCGACGGCTTCACATCGCCGGTCATCTTTCCCCGGATCTTCACCGGGAGATGATATTTTCCGCACACAAATACGAGGGCGCGCTCGATCACCGGATCCAGTTCCTCAACGCAGAGCACCTCGTCGAGACCCTCAAGAAATTCAAGCGCCTTCTGTTCCGGAAACGGGAAAGGCGTCGCCACACGGAAAATTCTCGGACGATCCGCACCTGCTGCGTCCATCGTGTAGGAAAAATTGATGCCGTGGGTCGCGACGCCCCGGCGGCTTCCCACGCAGGTCCCGGTCTCCTCTACGATCTCATTCCGCTTATAATCAGAAAGGACCCGGCTCAATTCCGCATTTCTTTTCTCGATCATCGCGTGATTTTTCACGGACAGACGCGGGAAAATGACCCACCGCGACGCGTTCTTCACGAATCCATCCGGATCGTTCTTCCGATATTCCTCCGGATCCTTCACATCGATCGATTCGTACCCGTGATCGACGCGCGTCGTCGGGCGGAAAAACACGGGCGTACCGTACCGCTCGGAAAAATCGAAGGCCTCCTGGATCATCTCGTACGCCTCGCCAACAGACGACGGGTCAAACACCGGCACCTTGGAAAACATGCCGAATGTCCTTGTGTCCTGCTCGGTCTGCGATGAGATCGGGCCCGGGTCGTCCGCGACGACGATGACCATGCCGCCCTTCACACCGATATACTCGAGGCTCATCAGCGGATCCGCCGCAACATTCAGGCCGACCTGTTTCATCGTGACGAGCGTCCGCGCGCCGGAAATCGCGGCTCCTGCCGCGACCTCCATGGCGGCCTTCTCGTTGATCGACCACTCCGCCTTCACATTACCGGGATTCCGTTTCGCAACCGTCTCCAGAATTTCGGTAGACGGAGTTCCCGGATAACCGGCGGCGACATTAACTCCCGCCGCCAGCGCTCCGAGTGCGATGGCTTCGTTTCCCATCAAAAATTCCCTGTGCATTGTATGTCTCCTTCGACGCGGATTTTCGCATTTTTACTGAATCAATATTGTAACTATATTAACAAAGATCAGACGGAGAATCAACGCCGGCCGGACCTGGCTTTTTTCATTCCCCCGCTCTCCGGCGAAAACGCACGGCGCACGCGCATTTTTGCGCGATCCTTTGTTGTATTTTATTGCCCGGGGTGCTATACTTTCGCTAACTGAAGTCACTTTACAGGACACTTTACAGGTGCCGGGGATGAGCCTTTATTATTGGGAGGATATCATGAGACCTTCAAATCTCACTCTGCTCACGGATCTCTATGAGCTGACGATGATGCAGGGTTACTTTAAAAACCCGACGGATCAGGTCGTGGTTTTTGACGCTTTTTACCGCACAAACCCGTACAACGGGGGTTACGCGATCTGCTGCGGGCTCGAGCAGGTGATCGAATACATCCGCGAACTTCACTTTGCTCCGGACGATATTGATTATCTGCGCAGTCTGAATATCTTTGATGACGATTTTCTGGAATACCTCCGCGGATTCCATTTCACCGGTGATATCTACGCGATTCCGGAGGGAACCGTCGTATTTCCCCGGGAACCCCTTCTGAAGGTTGTCGCTCCCGTCATGGAAGCGCAGCTGATGGAGCCCGCGATTCTGAATATCCTCAACCATGAATCCCTGATCGCCACAAAGGCGACCCGCGTCTGCAAGGCAGCCAGAGGTGACGGAGTCATGGAATTCGGCCTGCGCCGCGCACAGGGTCCGGACGCGGGAACTTACGGCGCACGCGCGGCGGTGATCGGCGGATGCATCGGCACATCCAACGTGCTGACCGGACAGATGTTCAACGTTCCGGTAAAGGGGACGCACGCGCACAGCTGGATCATGAGCTTCCCTGACGAACTGACCGCGTTCCGCGCGTACGCGAAGCTGTATCCGAACGCATGCATTCTCCTCGTCGATACGTACGATGTGCTGGAATCCGGCGTTCCGAACGCGATCCGGGTATTTCAGGAGATGAAGGCGGCCGGATGTCCGATGAAAGGATACGGAATCCGCATCGATTCCGGAGACCTCGCTTATCTCTCAAAGAAAGCGTATGAGATGCTCGACGAGGCAGGCTTCGGCGACGCGATCATCTCCGCTTCCAGCGATCTCGATGAGCACCTGATCAACAGCCTGAAGGAGCAGGGTGCGAAGATTAACTCCTGGGGGGTCGGCACGAAGCTGATCACCTCGTACGAATGGGCGGCCTTCGGCGGAGTCTATAAGCTCGCCGCCGTCAAAAACAGCGAGGACGCGGAATTTGTTCCGAAAATCAAGCTTTCCGAGAACACCGACAAGGTCACAAATCCGGGCAACAAGAAAATTTACCGGATCTACAACCGCGGCGACCGGAAGATTCGCGGCGACCTGATCTGCCTCGACGATGAGACGTTTACCGAGGATCAGGATCTGACAATTTTCGACCCGGTTGAGACGTGGAAAAAAACGACCTTCAAGGCCGGTACCTTCGAGCTCCGCGAACTCCTCGTTCCGGTATTCCAGAAAGGCCGCTGCGTATATGAATCGCCGTCGACGATGGAAATCCGCGACATCTGCCAGCAGGAACTTGGCACGCTCTGGGAAGAATCCAAGCGGTTCGTCAACCCGCACGCCGTCTACGTCGATCTTTCCGACAAGCTCTTCAAGATGAAAACGGAGCTGTTTGAGGAGATGTCCCGCAAATAACCAAAACGCGTTACTGGATAATTACAGCCCCCACCGGAAACTGCCGGCGGGGGCTGTCTGCTTTTCATATAAAATTTACCGCATCTTTATTCTTCCATGAACTTCACCGCAGTTCCCGCAACGAGGATTTCCGCGGCTCCCTGCATGATTGCCGAGGATGAGTAACGGACGTCTACGATCGCGTCCGCTCCGAGAGACTGTGCCTGCCCGATCATTCGCTGGGTCGCGATGGCGCGCGCCTCAGCCAGCATCTCCGTATACGCCTTCAATTCTCCGCCGATCAGATTCTTGAAGCTGGCTCCGATGTCCTTTCCGAAATTTTTCGTCTGAACCGTGCTGCCCTGAACCATCCCGATCGTGAACAGTTTTTTCCCGGTGATGTAGTCGGTTGTCACTAAGATCATACGTTTCTCCTTTGCTTTTGCTCTCCGGCTGCGCCCTGCAAACAACGCCGCAGGCCTGTTCCCGGTATCTTTTTCGTTCCCCGCCGGTATCAGATGGAAGCCAGCGCCTGATCGAGATCCTCGATCACATCATCTGCATTCTCCAGTCCGACGGAAAGACGAACGAGATCCGGAGCGACGCCGCCGGCGACAAGCTCCTCGTCCGTCAGCTGACGGTGCGTCGAGGACGCCGGATGCAGGATGCAGGTGTGCGCGTCCGCTACGTGCGTCGCGATAATCGCAAGCTTCAAGTGCTTCATGAACGTCTCTGCTGCGGAACGCCCTCCCTTCACACCGAAGGAAATGACGCCGCACGTGCCGTTCGGCATATATTTTTTCGCGCGCTCATAATATCGATTTCCAGGAAGCCCCGGATAATTGACCCAGCTGACCTGTTCATTCTTCTCCAGATACTGCGCGACTTTCATGGCATTCTCGCAATGGCGCTGCATGCGGACGGCGAGGGACTCCAGGCCGAGGTTCAGCATGTACGCGTTCATCGGCGACTGAACGGCGCCGAGATCGCGCATCAGCTGCGCAACGCACTTTGTGATGTACGCACCGCCCTGTCCGAACTGATCGGCGTAGGTGATGCCGTGGTACGAATCATCCGGCGTCGTAAGACCCGGAAATTTATCCGCGTGCGCCTTCCAGTCAAAATTTCCGGAATCAACGATGACGCCGCCGACCGTCGCGTCGTGTCCGTCCATATATTTTGTCGTCGAATGGGTCACAATATCCGCACCCCACTCGAACGGACGGCAGTTGATCGGCGTCGCGAAGGTATTATCCACAATCAGCGGAACGCCGTGCGCGTGGGCCGCCTTTGCGAACTTTTCAATATCCAGCACCTTCAGAACGGGATTGGCGATGGTTTCCCCGAAGACCATTTTCGTCTCCGGACGGAACGCCGCTTCAAGCTCCTCCTCCGTGCAGTCCGGAGAG
>ONLT01000149.1 GCA_900318755.1 uncultured Eubacteriales bacterium | reverse complement strand
ACGCCGATCGCATCTTTCAGAGCGCCGCCGTTCTCGTTGATGATCTTGACATACTCCTGCGGAACGGAAGAAGATCCGTGCAGGACGATCGGGAATCCCGGGATTCTCTTGACGACTTCATCAAGAATGTCGAAACGAAGCTGCGGTTTCGTTCCCGGTTTGAATTTGTAAGCACCGTGTGAAGTACCGATCGCGATCGCGAGAGAATCGACGCCTGTTCTGCTGACAAACTCCTCAACCTCTTCCGGTCTTGTGTAAGAAGAATCCTCTGCAGAAACCTTGACGTCATCTTCGATACCTGCCAGAGAACCAAGCTCAGCCTCAACGACTACGCCGTGAGCACGTGCGTACTCGACGACTTTCCTGGAGATCTCGATGTTCTCATCGAACGGCTTGCTGGAAGCGTCGATCATGACAGAGGTGAAGCCCTTATCTACGCAGGCTTTGCAGGTCTCAAAATCCGGGCCGTGATCCAGATGCATAACGATCGGGATATCCGGGCAGTTATTGACAGCCGCCTCTACCATCTTCTGAAGGTACTCCGGGTTTGCATATTTGCGCGCACCTGCGGACGCCTGAAGAATAACCGGGCTGTGAAGCTCCGCTGCAGCCTCTGTGATCGCCTGAACGATCTCCATGTTGTTTACGTTGAAAGCGCCGATCGCGTATCCGCCGTCGTATGCTTTCTTAAACATCTCAGTACTTGTAACCAGTGCCATAATACGTCTCCTTTCGCCTTTTACAGCTTCTTGATAACATCCCGCACGGGCACACGTACCCGTCCGGCAACTTATTTTATCATAGGATAAATTAGAAACCGTGTCAAGGATTTCACAGAGCGCAGCGCCATTTTTAAACCGGCGGATTCCGCATTTCTGCACGGCCGGATTCCGCATTACCGACTGCTTTCCCTGCGCTTTTTCCTTCTGTCCGCCGCGGCGAAGACGATCAGCAGTGCGATCGACGCCAGACTGACCCTTGTACCGGTCCGGAGGCCCGGCGTCGTATAGTGAAATACGATTTTGTGGCTGCCGGCCGGGACGCGGATCATCATCATTCCGCCGGAGTCAATGATTTCCGTCGGACTGCCGTCGACGAGCGCTGTCCAGCCATCGTCATCCGGGACCGAAAAATAGACCAGTTTTTCGTCGGAGAAATCGCTTTCACAGACAAATCCGTCGGATGTCCGGTCAAAATTTTTCACAGCGCGGTCAGAATCGTACGCGACACGTTTCGCCGCGACCGCCTGAAGTTCATCGTCGCCCAGCCGGACCTTTTTCCCCGGGCTGCTCTTTGAGAGATTGTCCTTATCCCGCCCGGAAGCATTGTACCCTTCCTGATCGCTGTCAAAGACAAGTCCGGCATTATCCCGGGGATCCGGCACGATGCTTCCGGAGGAGCCGGCGCCGTCATCCAGCGAATCCGTCTGAATCGCCTCCAGCGCACTGCTCCATGACACACAGGGAACAAGATCGCTGACCCTGTCTCTGTCGTTTGTCCGGATCGCCGCCGATTTTAACAGGGTAAGCCCTCTCTCACTCACATCGATCGTCTTCAGATCCTCTTCCGTGATCACTGAATCCACAGCAAAACCGATGGGGCAGGCGTTTTTTTCTACCACGTAGTATTTCTTCCCGCCCGCCTCGTACGTGCGCAGCGGCGTCGCTCCCTTCGGATCATCCGTGACATCATATTTCCCACCGAACAGCTCCGCCAGCCCCGCGTATGAGGTTTTGTCCAGTCTTCTGGCCTGTTTGTAAAATCCGAACAGGCTGTCAAAGTGCACGATTGAATTCGAAACCGTCGAGCTGAATATCCGGAGTCCGGACGCCCCGTTCGAAAACAGCATCATGTTTTCGTCGATGTAACGGTACTGATCATCAATCGGATCCATCTGACTGTACAGCCGGATTTTCGCCGTGTATTTTTCGCTGATTCCGTCCGCGAACCGGTAATAGCCGAGGACGTATCCGGTTGTGAGTACCGAAAATACGACCGTCCATGCGGTGACAGCCCGGCAGAAGCGGCGTGCATTCACGGAAAGGCGGTACAGGATGATCAGCCCGATCAGCGCAGCGGCGGTGATCAGAAGGAAAAATCCCCTGTGATAAACGAGACTTTCTTCCTTCTCGTTCCATTTCATCAGATTCAGGGCAAGATAAAAAACAGCGATCAGAACCGCGTTCACGAAAAGCGCCCGTTTCAGAACGTTCCCGTTTTCCGTCTCTCCTTCCTGTTCCAGCACAATCGCGGACGCAGCTGCCATCATCAGAATCAGCATATAAAACCAGCGCTGATTGTCCTCCGTGAACAGAAGGAACGCGGACGTAAGGAGCGGGGAAAGGGCGAAGACAAAGGAAACGCGGAGCATCCTCGAAAGCCAGTCTTTTTTCCGTCCGTGCAGATAAGCGAACACACCGGCCATGCCGATCATCGGCAGGTACGCGGAGGTAGATGTCCATCTCCGGTTATATACGGCGCTGCTGTCGTACATCGCCTCACCCGGGAAAAGAAAGCCCTTGATCAGATACAGAAGCTTTCTCGGCTCCGGGAAAAGCCGTGAGAGGAGAAACTGCACGCTGCTCCTCTTGTTCCCTGAGATAAACAGGACGTTCGGGATGAACAGAACCCCGGCGATCATCACGCCCCACAATCCCGCGACGCCGCAGAGAAGAAGATTTTTCAGTGTCAGCTTCAGATCTTTTTTTCCGTAACGGATGAAAAAATAAAGAATCAGGAAAACCGCCTGTCCGACGAAGAAAAAGTAATTGTTCAGGCAGGACAGCGCCGTTATGACAATAAAAAGTTTCCCGTCCCGGAGACTGCATTTTCCCGACCGCATCATGCGGTCAAACCCGATCAGAAGGAGCGGAAACAGAATCGTGACGTCGTGAAATGTATAAAATTCGAGATTGACTGCCTGGAAGCCGGAGAAGGCATAGAGCAGCGAACCGATCGCGGCGTAATGATCATCGCGCGTGAAGGAACGGATGTACAAAAACGATGTGATTCCTGCTGCCGTATACTTCAGAATGTACAGCCAACCCATCAGGCAGGGAGCGGCGCTTGCCGGAAACAGCATCGAAATCCAGAAGGCGACGCTGCCGAGGCCGTAAAAGCTGTACGCACCGACGGTCTGGGTTCCCAGGTCGATTCTCCACGACCACGTCTGCCCTTTAAGGATCGCCCGCTGCATCCCGACCGTAAACGGGACGGCCTGCGCGTTGTAATCACCGCACAGCGTAAAGGTTCCCCGGTTCAGAAGAATCAGCCAGAGAAACGAGAGGAAAGCGGCGAGAAAATTGACAAAAATACACCTTGCAAGTGCTTCGTCTTTCAGTTTAAATCCCGGTAATTTTTTGATCATCACTCCATCCTGCGAATTCTAAATTTTTTATAATTCTATTGTAAGCAGAATGATGTCCGGTTTCAATCCGGCTGCTGTAAATTTTTGAATTCCACGGTTTCCGGCAGCTGCCGGAGTCAAAAAGCGAAAGACGCGCCGCTCACCATTTTAAGGTGACGCGGCGCGTCTTTTGCAATTCATCGCTGAAAAAATTTACCGATCAGACAAGCTCGAGAAGAACTTCCATCGCGGCATCGCCCTTGCGCTGGCCGATCTTGACGATTCTTGTATAACCGCCGTTTCTGCCCTCGTATTTCGGAGCGATCTCATCGAACATCTTTGCTACCATGTCGACTTTTTTCGTGTTCTTCTTTTTGCCCTTTACTTCCTTCGGGACCTCGGTGACACCGTAGAAGACTTTCATCATCTGACGGCGCGCGTGCAGTCTGGACGGCTGATCCTTCTTGATCTCTTTGGAAACCTCATCGTAAACCGTTACCTTCTTCCCGTCCTTTTCCTCTTTCACGCGCTTGCCGTCCGCGTCCTTGCGGGCAACTTTTGCGGTCACGGTGACGGTATCGAAGTGGTCATGCTCACGGACCGCCAGAGCGATCAGTCCCTCGGCGATCTTCTGAACCTCTTTCGCACGGGTCTCCGTCGTGCGGATCTTTCCGTTGTAAAGAAGGTTCGTGACCTGGTTTCTTAAAATTGCTTTTCTCTGAGCAGAGGTTCTGCCCAGTTTACGGTACTTTGCCATTGAAACATTCCTCCATGACGTGTGACGGCGATACACGCATCTTCGGTCTTACTGAACCGCCGCTGTTTCATTACACGAAAAAACGGATCTCCCGTTTTCTCACTGCTCCTCGCTCGGTTTCAGAGAAAGCCCGAGCTCGTTCAGCTTTGCAAGTACTTCCTCGAGTGATTTGCGGCCCAGGTTCCGGACCTTCATCATATCCTCGGAAGTCTTGTTGCACAGCTCTTCTACGGTGTTGATTCCGGCGCGCTTCAGGCAGTTGTAGGAGCGGACGGAAAGTTCAAGCTCATCGATGTTCATCTCCAGAGCCTTTTCCTTCTCGTCATTCTCCTTCTCGATCATCACTTCCGCCGTCTTCGCGTTCTCGGAAAGATCGATGAAGAGCTTCAGATGCTCGCTCAGGACCTTAGCGGCGAGGCTGACCGCCTCGTCCGGGCCGAGCGTTCCGTTCGTATAAACGTCAAGCGTCAGCTTGTCATAATCGGTCACCTGACCGACACGCGTGTTCTCGACGGTCATATTGACACGCTCGACAGGCGTGTAAATCGAGTCGATCGCGATCACGCCGATCGGCATATCCTCGGTCTTGTTCTTGTCCGCACCGACATAGCCTCTGCCATTCGTGATGGTCAGCTCCATGTAAAGCTTGCAATCCGCTCCGCCGTTCAGCGTGGCAATTACATGATCCGGATTTATGATTTCGATGTCCTGATCGGCCTGAATATCGGAGCCGCGGACGACGCCCTCGCCCTCGTACTCGATGTACGCGACCTTCGGCTCGTCGCTGTCGCTGTTATTCCGGATCGCGAGTCCCTTCAGATTCATGATGATTTCTGTGACGTCTTCTTTTACGCCCGGAATCGAACTGAACTCATGAAGAACGCCTTCGATTTTGACCTGGCTGATCGCTGCGCCCGGCAGGGAAGAGAGCATAATCCGGCGGAGAGAATTCCCCAGCGTCGTTCCGTAGCCTCTCTCAAGCGGCTCGACAACGAATCTTCCGAACTTCTTATCCTCTGAAATCTCAGTGATCTCAATTTTCGGTTTGTTAAAATCAAACACGCGCAAGCTCCTCCTTTGGGTGTGAAACTGATAATTCTTCTGCCGCACAACACGGATGCGAAAATCCGTTCACGGTGCGGATTATTTGGAGTACAGCTCGACGATCAGCATCTCGTCAACCGGTACGTCAATCAGCTCGCGGGTCGGGACTTCATTGATCGTTCCCTTGAGGTTCTCACCGTCGACATCCATCCAGGACGGAACGGCGCGTCCGCCCGTTACCTCACGGATGTCCTTCAGGCGCTGTGAATTTTTTCTGCTCTCTTTGATCTCGATGACATCGCCGGCCTTCGTCTGATAAGACGGGATGTTCACCGATTTGCCGTTGACGGTGACGAACTTGTGGTCGACCATCTGTCTCGCCTCGCGTCTTGTTCTGGCAAATCCCATGCGGAAAATTACGCTGTCCAGGCGAAGCTCCAGAAGGGACATCAGGTTCTCACCGGTCTGGCCCTTCATGCGGTCCGCTTTCTTATAATAATTGCGGAACGGTTTCTCCAGAACACCATAGATGAATTTTGCTTTCTGTTTCTCTCTCAGCTGAAGTGCGTACTCGGATTCCTTTCTGTTGGAGCGCTTCAGTCTGCGGCTGGACTTCTTGTCCACACCGAGATAAGCCGGCTCCAGACCGAGCGCTCTGCATCTCTTCAGTACCGGTACTCTATTTACTGCCATTTATATGACCTCCTGAATTCGATTAGACTCTTCTGCGTTTCGGCGGGCGGCATCCGTTATGCGGAACCGGCGTTACGTCGCAGATACTCGTGACCTCAAGACCCGCTGCGGATAACGCGCGGATCGCTGCCTCACGACCTGAGCCCGGACCCTTGACAAATACATCAACTTTTTTCAGACCATGTACAAGAGCTGCCTTCGTTGCAGTCTCCGCAGCCATCTGTGCTGCATAAGGGGTAGATTTCCTTGAACCTTTGAAACCAAGCCCGCCGGCGCTCGCCCATGAAAGAGCGTTGCCCTCGGTATCCGTCAGCGTAACGATCGTGTTGTTGAAGGATGCCTGAATATGAGCCTGTCCACGTTCAACGTTTTTTTTGACACGGCGCTTCGCCGTTCTTTTCGTAGCTTTTGGCATAATAAAAACTAACCTACACTTTCTTTATTTGGTACGATTATTTCTTCTTGTTCGCAACGGTTCTCTTCGGACCTTTGCATGTTCTGGCATTTGTCTTGGTCTTCTGTCCACGGACCGGAAGTCCTTTTCTGTGGCGGATACCGCGGTAGCATCCGATCTCCTGAAGACGCTTGATGTTCATAGCGACTTCACGGCGGAGATCACCCTCGACCACCTGAGTCTCATCGATGACAGCGGCGATCTTTTTCACCTCGTCGTCTGTCAGATCGCGGACACGGGTATCCGGATTGACACCAGCCTGCGCAAGGATTCTGTTGGAAGATGATCTTCCGATGCCGTAGATATAGGTAAGGCCTATCTCTACGCGTTTGTCTCTCGGTAAATCGATACCAGAAATACGAGCCATTAAAGTTTTCCTCCTTCTCGTTTGTCCTAACTGGGATGCCGGTATGTGCATCCAGCCATGCTCCCGCATGACCTTTCCCCTCTCATGATCGAGACGGGTATTAAGCAATATTATAGAGGATTCCTGACGCAGGTCTGTCAGTTCACACTTTATAATGATGCTGTGGGTGACAGATCATTCCTCCGCGGCGGGATCGGATCCTTCCCGCAGCGCTGTCATTTTCGCAGCCGCAAGTCAACAGCGGCACGGAATCTCTGTCTGATCGCATAAGCAGTCGGCCGATGACGGATCAGCCCTGACGCTGTTTATGCTTTGGATTCTCACAAATGATACGAATTTTTCCTTTGCGCTTGATGACTTTGCACTTCTCGCACATCGGCTTTACAGACGATCTTACCTTCATGTGAATCCTCCTTTCCTCATTGCAGTTGCAAATCGTGTGT
>ONLT01000150.1 GCA_900318755.1 uncultured Eubacteriales bacterium | reverse complement strand
TCGTTGCACCAGCCAATCGGAGCCATACCGAGTTTTACTTTGTTTTTGTCAAACATATCTTTCCTCCATCAACTCACCTAAACATTAAACCCTCTATAATCCGGTTTCCCATGAACCCGGGGCGGCATCCGTTTTTTCCGGAAGCCGCATATAATCAGACGGCCGGAGCCGCCCGATTATTGCTCAGGAATCACTTCCGTCTGAATTAAAACTCCGCGTCGTCCAGCCACAGATAGCGCTCGTCTACGCAGCGATCGGTCTGCAGCCACGGATTTCCGTCGATGTGGCGGATCGCCCATACCGTGTACATCTGATACCCCGGAGCAACTGCCTGCGGATGAAGATTTCCGCCCTTGATCGCGGAGAAGCTGTAATCCTTGCTCACGAAAACATCGTCGCTCTGGAAGCTCGCGCCAAATCCCTCCGGACGGTCAAAGCGGAAGAAATAAAGCTCCGGCTGCGGATGTCTGTGCGGAAGGTAGCCGCTCCAGTTTCCGCGGTCGTTGATGATCTCGCCGAGCACGAAATTCGACTTCGGGTTGATGTCATGATCGATGATCGTGTTGACGCGTCTTTTCGCGCAGTTGCCGTATTTGTTGATTGCGGAATACTTAAACGGAGCATCCTCCGGACGATACAGCTTACTGTCGAACTCCGCATCGTTGTGCGTGTACTGAACCCAGATCTCGATGTCGGACTCAGCCTTGACGGTCATCTTCTTTCCGCCGCAGATGTGCAGGCAGTACGGTCCGTCGGTCCAGATATCTTTTCTGTAAACCGTCTCGGTCTTGCCGTCCCATCCGAAGGTAACCTTTCCGCAAAAGAGCATAACCGCGCACTCCTCGCCGTCGCGGCCGAACTCGCGGGTCTCTCCTGCCGGAATACGGTAGACACGGCAGTCCATCATCATGTCTCTGTACGCGTTGTCATACGTGGAGAGAATCATCTCTCCCTTGTCGTCGAACTTGCCATAGCCGAATAATTTCTTCTCTTCCATTGTAGGCCTCCAAATCCCTTCTTCTTGAAAAGAACAGCCGGAACGGAGCGGCACCGCTCCGCCCCGGCCTGATAATAAGATACCACTTTTTTCTGAAAACAGAGGATGTTTTCCGCCGTGGTTTTAATTAATACTTTCTCGCCTCGGCTCTCTTCTCCTTAACATCCTCCCAAGCCTCACGGACGCTCTCCTTGCTGGAGACATCCGCCAGACCGACGTTCCACCAGGAACCGTATCCGTCTGTCATCGTCTTCGGCATGATCTTCAGATCGAACAGGCACGCAACGGTCTGCTTTCTGGAATCCACCAGCGCGTCACGCAGCTCCTCGACGCTCTTGCAGGTGTAAGTCTTCATCCCGTAAGCTTCGCCGATCTTCGCGTAGTTGGTCGGTACGAGATCTCCGCACGGCTTCTTTCCGTCCGTGTAACGGAACTCGGTCGCCATGCTGCCGATGCCGTGGCCCATCTCCAGGTTGTTGATGCATCCGAATCCGCAGTTATCGAAGACGAGGATGTTCGTCTTGACCTTCTCCTGCATGATCGTTCCCAGCTCACTGTTGAGCATCTGGAAACCGGAATCTCCGACGACGGTGTACTCCTCGACGTCCGGCTCCGCCATCTTGACGCCCATGGACGCACCGATCTCGTAACCCATGCAGGAATATCCGTACTCAACATGGTATCCGCCCCGCTTGTCCGTCTTCCATACACGCTGCAGATCGCTCGGAAGAGATCCGCCTGCCGTCACGACGATGTCGTCGTCGCCCATGCATGCGCGCAGAGTAGCCAGTGCAGCGGTCTGCGTCAGGGATGTGCCGTACAGCTTGTAGAACTCCGGAATGGTTCTCGGATCTCTCGCCTTGATGATCGGCTCGAAGTCCTCGCCCTCGCATTTAATTCCGCTCAGGCGGTCAAGCTCCGCGTCCCACTCAGCCTTGACGTCTTTGATTTCATTCGTGTAAGCAGCCTTGTATCCCTTCGCGCGGAGATTCTCAGCCAGAGCCGCAACGGTAACCTTCGCGTCGCCGACTGCCTTGACTGCGTCGTACTTGTACGCGTGGTAGCGGTTATTGTTAATCGTGACAAATTTGACGTTCTCATTCTGGAACAGCCACTTGGAGGACGTCGTGAAATCGGACAGTCTCGTGCCGATCGCGATGACGCAGTCCGCCTTCTTCGCAATCTTGTTCGCAGCGGAGGTACCGGTTACGCCGATGCCGCCGAGGCAGTACGGATTGCTGGACTTGCAAGCGCTCTTTCCTCCCTGGGTCTCGCCGAAGGGGATGTTGAACTCCTCGCAGAACTTCTCCACTTCTTCGCCCGCCTCAGAGTAACGGACACCGCCGCCGACGATGATGACCGGATTCTTCGCCGCCGCGATCACCTCAGCGACATCCTCGATCTCCTCCGGAACCGCGCACGGTCTTGTGATTCTGTGTACGCGCTTTACAAAGAAGCTGTCCGGATAATCGTAGGACTCGCCTTCGACATCCTGCGGAAGTGCGATGCAGACCGCGCCGGTATCCGACGGATCCGTCAGAACACGCATCGCGCTGATCAGAGCGGTCATAACCTGCTCCGGTCTCTGGATGCGGTCCCAGTATTTCACGACCGGTTTGAAAGCGTCGTTCGTGGTGGTAGCGAGGCTGTTGCTCTGCTCGATCTGCTGAAGAACCGGGTCCGGCTGTCTGGACGCATAGGTGTCCGACGGGAAAACCAGCAGCGGGATGTTATTGACGGTAGCGGTTCCGCAGGCCGTAACCATGTTCGCAGCTCCGGGTCCGATCGAGGACGAGCATGCGATGATCTGCTTTCTTCCGTTCTGTTTTGCGAAAGCGATCGCGCAGTGGCACATGCCCTGCTCGTTGCGGCCCTGCATGACTTTCAGATCGCCCGGATTCGTGTCGAGCGCCTCGCCGAGGCCGACTGCAATGCCGTGTCCGAAGATCGTGAAGAAGCCCTTGACAAACTTCGTCTCAACACCATCCTTAACCACGTACTGATTGTCAAGGAATTTAACAATCGCCTGTGCGGTAGTCATCCGCGTTCTTTTCTCCATACCAGTAAATCTCCTTTCTGCATTAGATCCCGATGGAATGTTGCGTGCTTTTGCGTGCATTTCTATCAACTAAAAATATTTTAGCACGCACCGGAACGAAAATCAAGCCGGTCGCAGTTTTTTCACAGATTTCCGTCATATCGCATAATTTGCCTTCCGGGCCTTTGTGCGCTTTTCCTGCGTGTCTGATCGCCTTTCCGAAGAATGGCACGCATTTGCACGCGTTCACCGCACGCGCTCAGAATTTCAGCGCCTTCAATTCTTTCAGCCCGTTCACGCAGAGCGTATGATCCTCCTCGTCGGTCAGTCCGGAGACGACGATGCTTCCGACCTGCCCCACGTTCTTCACACGGATCGGAAAGCCGCCGCCCGCCAGCGCGTACCGCTCCGGATTCAGTTTTCTCTCATGCAGAAAGCGGTCGCCATCCCCTCCGTACTGCAGCTTCATAAGGAGGGACGGGACGCGGAAACGCTCCACAACGTTCTGCTTCCATCCGATCCACGCTTCATTATCCGGGGTCGTCTCTTCTCCTGCGGCAAAAAAGACCGGTCTTCCGTTCAGGCGGACCGCGACGGATATTTTCTCGCCGTCTGCCCCGGCCAGTCTGCGGACGATTGCGCCGAGCTCTCTCGCCTCCGCCGCTGAAATATGCTCCAGTTCCGTCTCTTCCTGCTGTACTCTGATTTCTTCCTGGGTCATTTTAATCCTGCTTCCTTTCATTGTAAAAACAGAAAGGAGGGCGAAATGAATCACCCCCCTCTCGTATTGTTCTGCTTATCTGAAAATTACTTGCGCGCGATTGCTTTCTTCGCGGCCGCAACGATGTCTTCCGGCATAAGATTGTACTCTTTCTCCAGGAAGTCCTGCGGTCCTACCTGACCGAAGCGGTTCTGGATGCCGACGAACTCCTGCGGAACCAGGCAGTTCTTGATCAGAACGTTCGCCACCTGCGATCCGAGTCCGCAGCCGACCTGATGGTTCTCAGCCGTGACGATCGCGCCGGTCTCCTTCGCAGCCTTGATGATGAGTTCCTCATCGATCGGCTTCCAGGTGTGCATATCGATGACACGTGCAGCGATTCCCTGCTCTTTCAGAGCTTCCTCAGCCTGCAGAGCCTTGTCGACCATGATTCCGGAAGCGATGATCGTAACGACGTCCTTGTCGCTCTCGCGAAGCGTGACGCCCTTGCCGATCTCGAAATCGGAACCGTCCGCGTATACGGTCGTGAATCCTTTACGGATCAGACGCATATAGGTGAGGGTCGGAATATCCGCCAGCTTGTGAGTCAGCGCATAGGTCTGCGCGTAGTCAGCGGAATCGATGACCGTCGCGTTCGGAACGGACAGATACAGTGCGCAGTCCTCGAACGGCATATGGGTCGCGCCGTTGAACGCTGCTGTGACGCCCGGGTCGGAGCCGATGATGTGTACCGGCCACTCTGAATATCCTGCGGACAGGAACGCCTGGTCAAATACACGGCGGGACGCGAAGCATCCGAAGGAGTGCACGAACGGGATCAGGCCCGAAGCAGCCATGCCGGAAGCGACGCCGACCGCGTTCGCCTCAGCGATCCCGGCGTTAAATACGCGGTCATTATGAGCTTTGCGGATAAGCTTTACGTCGATGCAGTTCTCAAGATCGCAGTCGATATGAACGATCTTTTCGTTCTGATCCATCAGATCAACCATAGCTGTGCAGTATCCGTCACGGTTTGCACGGCTGTCTTTCTCATGTTTTCCGATCAAAGTATAGCTACTCATTATTCTGCTCCTTTCTGCGCGCGGACAGCAGCGAGAGACTCTTCAGCCTCTTTGATTGCCTTATCCCACTCTTCCTGGGTCGGCTGAGAGGAATGTGCGCCGGTGGACTCTGCAAAGAACGCGCCCTTGCCCTTCACGGT
>ONLT01000153.1 GCA_900318755.1 uncultured Eubacteriales bacterium | reverse complement strand
CGCGAGCGGGGGTGATCCCAGGAGGATTTAACCATGTCGGATGATGATTATGTTGTTCCCGCGCGAGCGGGGGTGATCCCGAATATAACCCGAACAAGGTTGCTCCGCCAGAGTTGTTCCCGCGCGAGCGGGGGTGATCCTGGATCTGATTGTAAATCCAGTTAATAGAAGAAGTTGTTCCCGCGCGAGCGGGGGTGATCCCCATCAAGAGAGAACACTGACACACGAGGAGGAGTTGTTCCCGCGCGAGCGGGGGTGATCCCAAATAATGCACTGCTGTGCGGTGTAAATCCACGTTGTTCCCGCGCGAGCGGGGGTGATCCTAAAATTGCGTTTTATCAGTATAAGGAGGTGAAGTTGTTCCCGCGCGAGCGGGGTGATCCTGGGGTATGACATTTTACACAGAAAAAATACATCCCCCGTACGCTCCTGGTTTCGAGTTGCTCATTCTTTAAAATATGGTAAAGTAAAAAAATAAGAAACGATAGGATCTGAGGAGAATTTACGCGGCAACTGCGCGCGGATTGTGCAGGGTGCCACAGCGAGGTGCGGATGATTATGGGGGAGTTTTTCGACCGCGGAGAACTTCATCGGTGCTATGATTTACTGACGATGGGCGTATGTCTTGCGAAGACGGATTCGCAGGGGACGATTGTGTTTGCGAATCGGGAGCTGACAGCGATGTACGACTGTGAGACAGAGGAGGAGTTCTTTTCTTTCACCGGCGGCAGGCTGGAGGGATTGGCTCTGGAGAAGGAGATTCCGCTGCCGGTGGACGGCGACAGGACAGAGATGTTTCGTTTCAGCTTTCTTACTGCAGAGAAACATATGCGGTCGGCGGACGGCGTCGTTCAGACGGTGAAATATGGCGGGAAGGCGTATTATCTTCTGCAGGCGGAAAACCGGCAGGCTGAACAGCGGAACCGGGTTGAGGATGAGCTTACGGGACTTCCCGGGAGCACAAAGTTTTATACCCGGGCGCTGGATCTCGCCCGGGAGCGGACGGAGAACGGCGGCTTTGAACAGATTTGTCCGGTGTGTTTCAACATCGCCAACTTCCGGGAATTTAGCCGGGAATATGGTGTGAATACCGGCGACGGCTGCATTTCCTATACGGCTTCGATATTGAAGAAGGTGTTTCCGAAAGGAATCTTCACGCGTACGGAGGCGGATAATTTTTTCGGGCTCGTGCCGAGGGAGGATCTTGAGGAAAAGATTAATCAGGCATGTGCGGCGGTGAATCGATATCTGGGCCAGCGCAGCTTTTCTCTGAAGGCGGGCATCGTGAAGTTTGACGAGGTGGCTGCGCCGGAGGTGCTCCGCCGCTCCTTTGATATGGCGCGGATTGCCTGCGACAGTGTCAAGAATGACGGGGAGCACTCCTATGCGGTCTTCCGGAAGGAGATGGAAGAACAGCTGGAGAAGCGCCGGTACATTCTGGATCACTTTGATCAGGCGCTGGAAGAGGGTTACATTAAAATCTATTATCAGCCGGTTGTGCGCACGCTGTCCGGAAAGGTGTGCTCTCTTGAGGCGCTGGCCAGATGGGAGGACCCGGTGAAGGGGATGATCTCCCCCGGGGTGTTCGTGCCGGTGCTGGAGAGCGCCAGGAGGATCGGACGGCTGGATCAGTATATCATCGAGCATGCCGTGCAGGCCGCCCGTGGGATCATCGCCAGCGGAAGATGTGCGGTGCCGGTGTCGCTGAATTTATCCCAGCTGGATTTTGAACTGTTTCAGCCGCTGGAGTGCCTGAACCGGGTGACCGGGAAGTATCAGGTTCCGCATGAGTACGTCTATATTGAGATCACCGAGACGGTCGTGGCGGAAAACCAGGAGCGGATGGCGGAGATTATCCGAAGTTTTCGTGAGGCGGGATATGAGGTCTGGCTGGATGATTTCGGATCGGGGTACTCTTCTCTGAAATCGCTGAATAATTTCCCGTTTGATCTGATTAAGCTGGATATGGGCTTTTTCAGGGATTTTGACGACCAGAGCAGAGCGATTGTCACCAGCGTTGTGATGATGGCGAAACGGCTGGGAATGCATACGCTTGCGGAGGGCGTGGAGACGAAGGAGCAGCTGGACTTTCTGAAGAAAATCGGCTGTGAGCGGATCCAGGGCTATTACTACGGAAGACCGGCGCCGGGCCACGCGGTCCGCAGGCTCCTGAACGAACGGAATCTGCAGATGGAAAGCAGTCTGGAGGAGTCAGTCTATCGAAAGGCCGGGCCGGAGAATCTGGTATCGGAAGAACCGTCGTGCCTGTTTCTCTGTGAGAATGGAACATTGCGGATTCTGGCCTTTAATGATGCCTATTGCAGGGAGCTGGAGTCCGTGGGCGTCAGCCGGCTTGCAGATGAGGAAGGGACGGTCTCTTCCCGCAGGAATCCCCGATATCGAAAGATTCTGCAGTATCTGTCCGGTGTGTTCGAGGGAAAAACAGAACCGTTGACCTTTGTGGAAAACGGGGAGTACCTGCGGGTCCGTGCGGTATTTGTGGCGGGAATCCATGACTTCTGGATCGGACGGGCGGGGCTGACGAACATCAGTCCGGACCGGCAGACAGTGAAGACTCACAGAGAGGATCGTCTGTTCCGTAGCATTGCCCTTTTGTTCGACGGCATTTATCTTTTGAATCTGGAACAGGATGAGATTGAGGTATCCGAAAGCGTTCATGCGAAGGTGATGCCGGAGACGGTGTTTCATGGCATTCGGGAATCTTTTCTGACCTATTGCCGGGAGTTTGTGCATCTGGAGGATCAGGAGCGGTTTCTGTCGTTTATCGATGTGGAACATCTTGTCCGGGCTGCGCGGTCGTCGGAGAACGGTTCTGTGAGAGACCTGTTCCGCGTGCGCCGGGAGGACGGAAACTACCGGTGGACGCTGTTTCTGGCTGTGCCTCTGCAGGATGGCGGGAAGCAGAACATTGTCGTGTGTGAAAGCCGGGAAGTTTTCGAGGAGTATCCGGATCGGAAGGAGCTTCTGAAGGTATTTGCTTCCACGCTGGAACCGGGGCTGCATATGGAAAGAGGACCGGAGATCAGTGCGAGGATTGCAAGAGAGTCCGGGGTGATGAAGGCGATCTTCCGCTTTGCCGGGATTCCGCTGTTCTGGACGGACCGCCTTGGAAGATTTATCGGCGTCAATGAAGAGATGCTGATCTATCTGGGAAAACGGACAAGAAAAGAGGTGATCGGAAGGACGGCGGAGGAGCTGGGGGTATTTGTCGATCCGGACGATCTCAGAAACATGCACGAGCGGGTTCTGAATTATGGGGCTACGGTTCACTTCAGTCCGCTGATCGCTGTTTCAGGCGAAAGCCGTCGGGTTCCGGTCACGGAATTTCCCTGGTACAGCGGCAACCGGATTGCCGGGGCTGCCGGTTGGGTTCACAGCGGGGAGGAAAAGCAGGAGCAGTTTTTCCTTCGGGATGCGGAGACCGGCCTGCTGAACGATTATGGTGCAATGCTTACCGGCAGTATTTACGACACGGAGTATCGCAGAGACGGCCAGGAATATTGTGTGGTCTATCTCGCCCTGCATGACGATGCGCATCTGAACCGGATATTCGGCGGCGTGTTTTTCCGGAAGATCATTGCGGCGGCAGCAAAGCGGGTCCATTCGATCGGGCTGCCGGAAGGGACCTCGGCTGCCATCCTCCGGGGATGCAGATTTCTGCTGATCGGCAGGGAGGATGATTCGGACCGGCTGCTGGAGGCTGCGCGGAAGGTGCAGAGCGATGTGCGGCAGATCCGTGAGATTGACGGTGTGGAGTGCCGTCTGGAGCTGGATCTGGCGATGGCTTCCGGCGCGGAGGCGGCCGGTTTTGCGTCTCTGGTCAGGATCCTGGAAGAACGCGCGGACCGGGGCGGACAGCAGTATGAGGCGATGAAGGAGCAGAATGCCGCGCGGCGGAATCTTATGGTCTCGCCGGCTCTGCTTGACACCTCGCCGGAGCGGATTGTACTGATCGATCCCGAGAACAATGAGATTCTGTTTATCAATAAAGCGCTGAAACGGGACCTGAATCTGCCGGAGAATTTCAGCTGCAGGGGAAGGAAGTGTTATTCTGTGCTGCAGGGGCGCAGCACAGCATGCCGTTTCTGCCCGGTCAGCACGCTGCCCGTGGATGTACCCGCGATCCGGAGCCGGAAATTTCTGGCCAATGGTTTCCGGTATATCACCAGAGAGATGCTGATTTCCTGGAAGGGAAGAGCGGTGCGGATGTGCATCGGAACTCCGGATGAAAGAAAGATTGGTGCGGCTTCCGCGAAGGAGCTGCTGGATTATGAGATGTGGGCCAATGAGTCCATCACCACCGGCATGGAAGAGAAGGATCCTTCCGTGGGCATTGAGAAAACCGTTGAGCGGATCGCGTGGAACCTGCAGGCGGAGCGCTTTTTCGTGTTCGAGGAGAGGGAGGACCGGACGCTGTGCTGCACCTATGAATGGTGCGGACAGAGCCAGCCGCCGATGAAGGATGAGCTGCAGAGCGTCCTGATGCGGAGGATGGCGCCGCTGTACCGGATGTTCGGGAAGAACAGACTGCTGATGATTCCGGATTATGCGGCGTTCTGTCGTGAGCATCCGGACTTCTGGCTTCCGGTGGAGGACGTCCGCAATGTGATCTCCGGGCAGTTCGTGATCTCGGGAAAATCCCTCGGCTTTACGATGGTGCTTAATACCCGTGAGGAAAACTTCCGGCAGGCCGGCTTCGTGTTCCGCACACTGACGGATTTTCTGGCGGTGATGATCCAGAACCGCAACAGCCTGCAGGCGGCGGTGGATCGCAGCCTCCGGGATCCCCTGACCGGCGTTATGAACCGGGCGGGGTTCGGAGAGTATATGCGCGCACGGACGCGCCACGAAATGACCGCCATCATCAGCGGAGACATCAACGGCCTGAAGGCTGTGAATGATACGCAGGGGCATCTTGCCGGGGACCGTCTGATCTGCAGCATCGCCGGGATCCTTGAGGACTTTGCGGATGCGGATCACGTATTCCGCATGGGCGGAGATGAGTTTCTGCTGATCCGGGAAGGAATGGATGAGGCGGGCGCCCGTCTTCTGGTTCAGCAGATCAAAAACACCTGCCGGGCCGAAGGCGTAAGCCTCTCCCTCGGGTATACGATTGACAGCGGGAATACAGAGGACGCAGACGAGATTCTCAGAAAAGCGGATCAGTCAATGTATGAAGATAAAGGCCGTTTTTATCACAGAAGGAGCACGGATCTCAGGGTCTGACTGTTTTCGGAACCAGTTCAAACAGACAACAGGAGAAGAATTATGAGAATAAACCCGGAAGAAACACAGGCTGTTTTTATCGATCTTCAGGAGAAGCTGATGCCGGCGATGTTCGGCGCGGAGATGTGTGAGGAACGCGCGGAGATGCTGCTTCGCGGACTGCGTGTTCTTGACGTTCCGTTCCTGATTACGCAGCAATACACGAAGGGGCTCGGGAACAGTGTTCCGGGCATCATCGAGGCGGCGGGCACGGATGATTATTTTGACAAGCGCACGTTCAGCTGTGTGAAGGACGAGGCAATTTTCGATGAGATTTGCGGAAGAAACCGGAGGTTTGTCCTGATCGCAGGAACGGAGGCCCATGTCTGTGTGCTGCAGACCTGCATCGATCTTGTCGAGGCGGGATTTCAGCCGGTGCTGGCGGTGGACGCGATCGCGTCGCGAAGGGAATCGGACAAGGAGAT
Organism: uncultured Eubacteriales bacterium; assembly: GCA_900318755.1. Taxonomy (GTDB): domain Bacteria; phylum Bacillota; class Clostridia; order Lachnospirales; family Lachnospiraceae; genus CADBRN01. The sequence goes on along the minus strand of ONLT01000153.1, from coordinate 2,843 downwards.
TGCGATCCTCCGCGCACAGCAGGAGGGAGTGCTTCTCACAACCGCGGAAGCCGTGCTGTTTGAGCTGACTGTCGATTCGCGGCATCCGAAATTTAAGGAGATCTCGAAGCTCGTGAAATAACGCGCGGCAAAAACGTGCGATAAAAAGATGCGGCAAAAAACGTGGAATGAATTGCCGCAGGACGGTTCCTATGTTAAAGTGATAACAACAGGCTGACCGGCGAGTGATTCTTTCCGGAAAGCCCGGTACAGGATAAGTACAAAATGAGTTTCTGACGCAAAAATGCCGGCGGCGGCCTTGATGCGGAAGGCGGATCACGAGATGAAAAGAGACGGCTTCGAAGGGATGGTGCGATGATTCCCTTCAATGATTTTCTGCAGCCGTTTCTCCGCGACGAAGCGGAATCGGATGAGCGTCCCCGGCATCGGTCTGATGCCGGGGAATTTTTTAGCCGGTGAGAAAACCGGGAACATATTTCGGCCGGTGAGAAAACCGGGAACATTTTTGCGGATTCAGGGATTCAGGAACGGAGAGCGGACAATGGAACGGCGAATTGCGATTGTCAGTATGATTTTACAGAACCCGGACGCGGTGGCGGATCTGAACGCGATCCTGCATGATTATCAGGATTGTATCATCGGAAGGATGGGAATCCCGTACCGGCCGGCGAATGTCCATCTGATCAGCGTCGCGGTGGATGCGGCGCCGGATCAGATCAACGCCATGACCGGGCGGCTCGGGCGGCTCGACGGCGTCTCGGCGAAGACGATGTATTCCGATGTGCATCTGCCCGAAAAGAAGGAGCGATGACGGTATGCGGGCGATGGATCTGATTGACCGGCTGAACCGGGAGGGAACGCTTCCGGACGACGCGCTGTCTGAGCTGATCGGGGAGAGAAACCGCCTGTCCGGCGCGGAGCGCGAATATCTCTATCTGCTGGCGCGGGAAAAATCCACCGCGGTTTTCGGGCACGATATTTATCTCCGGGGGCTGATCGAGTATACGAACCACTGCCGGAACAACTGCCGCTACTGCGGGATCCGGCGGGACAACGGCGCGCTGCACCGGTATCGTCTGACGGATGAGGAGATCCTTTCCTGCGCGGATGACGGTTATGATCTCGGCATTCGGACCTTCGTCCTGCAGGGCGGGGAGGACGGGTACGATTCCGACGACCGGATCTGCCGGATCGTCTCGAAAATCAGGGAGCGCCACCCGGACTGTGCCGTGACCCTCTCAATCGGCGAGAAGACGCATGAGAGCTATCAGCGCTACTATGACGCCGGTGCGGAGCGGTATCTGCTCCGTCACGAGACGGCGGACGAGGATCATTACCGTCATCTTCATCCGGATGAGATGTCGATGCGGCACCGGATGGACTGCCTGTATGACCTGAAGGAGATCGGATACCAGATCGGCGCCGGCTTCATGGTCGGGTCGCCGGGGCAGACGGATGCCTGCTATGTAAAGGATTTCCGGTTCCTTAAGGAGCTGGATCCGCATATGATCGGCATCGGTCCGTTTGTTCCCCACCACGCGACGCCCTTTGCGGACTGCGCGGCCGGGACTCTCGATGACACGCTGTTTTTCCTGGCGCTGCTGCGGCTGTATTTTCCGAAGGCGCTGATTCCGGCGACGACGGCGCTCGGGACGATTCATCCGCGCGGAAGAGAGCTGGGCGTCCTCGCCGGAGCAAACGTGATTATGCCGAATCTTTCGCCGGGAGCCGTGCGTAAGGATTATCTCCTTTACGCCGGGAAGATCTGCGTGGACGACGAGGCGGGTCAGTGCCGGGACTGCATCGGCGCCAGAATGCACTCCATCGGATACCGGACGGTCGCCGCCCGCGGCGATTACCCGGGATTTCAGAAAAAACACAATCCGCCGGATGAAAGCGGCGGGTCTGAACCAGACAGGAGGAATCAGGATGATCTGTGAACAGGAAATTCATCCGAATCTGCCCCGGATCCGGGTGAGTACGGACGGTGCGGAGGTTTCGATCCGGGACGCGCAGTTTCCGAAACCCTTTTACGTCGGTCTGCAGTACAGTTCCCCCGCGCGCGGGATGTGGACGATCGCGCACTCGCCGATGCTGATTCCCGGATGTCATGAGATCTACGTCTGCTGCGCGTGCTGCCTTCAGGGCGTCGTCCTGTCCGCGGAGGAAATTCCGGGAGGATTTGACCGCTTTTCCATGGTAACCGTGACGAATGAGAATGTCCTGAAGGGAAATCTCGAGCAGATGATGATCGACGGGGTTGCGGACATTATCGATGAGCTGGATCCGCGGCCGTCCTGTGTCGAGTGCTTTACCAGCTGCATTCAGCATTTCCTGCACATCGATCTGAAGATTGTGTATCGGAGGCTGAGGGAGCAGTACCCGGATATCGATTTCATCGACGGTTACATGATCCCGACGCTTCAGAGAAACTATACGCCGGATCAGCTCGGGAGGCGGCAGCTGATGCGCGCGGTGCGGAAACTTCCGGAGCGCAGGGCGGTCAATTTTATCGTCAATTATTTTCCGGTCGATCCGGATGCGGAGCTCGTGAAAATGTTCCGCGCCGGCGGCTTTGAGGTGCTGGATTTCGCGGACTGCCCCACCTATGAGCGGTACAGGGAGATGGGCGCGTCGCGCGTGAATGTGTATTTTCACGAAAATTCACAGGCGGCGGCGGAGGACCTGAAAAAGCGCCTCGGGCAGGAGCCGTTCTACGCGCCGTACAGCTGGGATATGGATGTGATTGAGTCGCAGCTTCGGCGGGCGGCGGAAGCGTATGATCTTCCGCTCCCGGATCTTCAGGAAGCCAGAGGCAGGGCGGAGGCTGCCCTCCGTCATCT
>ONLT01000156.1 GCA_900318755.1 uncultured Eubacteriales bacterium | reverse complement strand
TCGCGTCTTGCCTTGGAAGATTTATTTTTCGGACAGATGGACATTTCTCACACCTCCTCTTGCTCTATATTGATGATCGAGCGATCAACTATATCTCAGTCATACCTGATCAGTATACATATCGAAGTGCAAAATGTCAAGCCCTTTTATTTGACAAGCGCGACGGTTTCGCGGCAGATCATCAGCTCTTCGTTCGTCGGAATGACGCAGACCGCCACCTTGGAATCGTCTGTGGAGATCTTCACATTTTCGCCGCGAAGCTGATTCTTCTCCGGATCGATCTCGATGCCCATGTAGTGGAAATAATTCATCACATTCGCGCGGACCAGTCCGTCGTTCTCGCCGATTCCCGCGGTAAACGCGATTGCGTCCACTCCGTCCAGCACCGCGATGTACTCGCCGATGATGCTGGCTACACGGTAAGCGAAGACATCCAGCGCCTCTGCGGCAGCTTCGTTTCCTTCGCCGGCTGCACTCTCGAGGTCGCGGAAATCACTGGAAAGTCCGTCGGACAGTCCGAATACGCCGGATTTCTTGTTCAGAACATCCATGACGCCGTCCACGTCCAGACCCTCGTTCCTGCTGATGAACTGGACGATCGACGGATCGATGTCGCCCGAGCGGGTTCCCATGACCAGGCCGGAAAGCGGAGTCATGCCCATGCTGGTGTCGACGCTCTTTCCGTCCTTAACGGCGCAGATCGAAGCGCCGTTCCCGAGGTGGGCGACGATGATTTTCGAATGGTTCAGATCCAGGCCTAGGAACTTCGCCGTCTCCTTCGAGACAAAGCTGTGGGAGGTTCCGTGGAATCCGTATTTACGAATGCCCTGCTTCGTGTAATAGTCGCGGGGAAGGCCGTACAGATACGCCTTTTTCGGCATGGTCTGATGGAAAGCGGTATCAAATACGCCGACCATCGGCACGCCCGGCATCAGCTCCTGGCACGCGCGGATTCCGATCAGGTTCGCCGGGTTGTGCAACGGAGCGAGACTGGAGCACTCCTCAACCTCTTTGATCATATCATCCGTTACGATCGCGGAGCTTGAAAACTTCTCGCCGCCGTGGACGATGCGGTGTCCCACCGCGTCGATTCCGGAAAGATCCTCAAGAGCTCCGGTTTTGCTGTTCGTCAGTGCGGAAAGGACGAGCTGGATCGCCTCCTTGTGCGTCGGCATCGCCTCATCCGTGACCTCTTTCTCGCCGCCCGCCTTCTGATAGGTGAGACGTCCGTCGATGCCGATTCTCTCGCAGAGTCCCTTGGCGAGGACCTGCTCGGAATCCGAATCGATCAGCTGATATTTGAGAGAAGAACTTCCGCAGTTAATAACAAGTACTTTCATCGTGAATCTCCTTAATTCTTACTTCCGGAACCCGGGGACTTATGCCAGTGCCGCCGTGATAATTGCCATCGAGTATACTTCCTGACCGTTGCATCCTCTGGAGAGGTCGTTGATCGGCGCGTTCAGTCCCAGAAGGATCGGGCCGTAAGCGTCAAATCCGCCGAGACGCTGTGCGATCTTGTAACCGCAGTTTCCGGCGTTGATGTCCGGGAAGATGAAGGTGTTGCAGTGTCCCGCCACATCGGTCGGAAGGTGTTTCGTCTTCGCCACACGCGGGGAAACGGCTGCGTCGAACTGAATCTCGCCGACGATCGGAAGATCCGGATATTTTTCTTTCGCCTTGGCAGTGGCGTTGTGCATCTTGTCCACGTCCTCGCCCTTTCCGGAGCCGGCGGTCGAATAGCTTAAGAATGCGACCTTCGGGTCCACGCCGAAGACTTTCGCGCACGCAGCGGTCTCACCCGCGATCTCAACGAGATCATCCTCGGTCGGATGAATGTTGATCGCGCAGTCGCCCATCGCAAGAACCTCGTTCTCACCGCTCGCGGACGGACGTACCAGAATAAAGCAGGAGGATACAATGCTGTTTCCGGGTTTGGTCTTGATGACCTGCAGCGCCGGACGGACGGTGTCGGCCGTCGAATACGTCGCACCGCCGAGAAGTGCGTCCGCTTCACCCATCTTTACCAGCATGGTTCCGAAGTAGTTTGCGGAAGAAAGAATTCCTCTTGCCTGCTCGGGAGTCACGCCTTTTTTCTTGCGGAGCTCGCAGAACAGCTCAACCATCTCGTCAAATCTCTCGTAATTCTTCGGATCGATCATTCTCGCGCCGCGTACGTTGTAACCCGCCTTCTCGGCCGCGTCCATAATCTCATCCGGGTTTCCTACGAGAATCGGCTGAAGGAAATTGCTTGCGAGAAGACGGGAGCTTGCTTCCAGAATTCTCTCATCCGTGCCTTCCGTGAAGACAATCTTCTTCGGATTTTTTTTCAGCTGGTCAATCATTGCACCGAATCCATATGCCATAGCTTTTCTCCTTATCAAACGGTAACTATTTGTGGGATATACCTATAAACTCCATCAATAACACTCATAGTTGAGTATAATACGTTCAGGAAAATCAGACAAGATTTGAATCGAATCTGATACAATTTCTGATGATTTTTTTACAATTTAATCACATTTTGTGCAAACTCATGATGAAACGGCAGACCGCTCTTTTTCGCCCGCGCCGCCTCGCACAGATTGGACGCGAATACATCGGTTTCGTACCAGCGCGGCATATCCTTCGCCCCGGTCACGGGCATCACGCCGCCCCGGCCGGCCGCGGCTCCGATCAGACGCTCCGCGCCGGCCCGGAATCCAAGAATGCGCACCGCTTCCGTCCTCGCCGATCGCGCCGCGTCCCCCTTCCGGATGCCGAGCAGCGCGGAGAACAGCGCCCGGTTAATCCTGGTCCGCGTCACATTTTTCGTCTTCAGCGCCTCCGCAAAAGAAGAAAACGAATGACAGGAAAAGCAGAGTTTTTTCATGCGGTTCGCAAGATCCGGCGATACGCCTGCAAAGGCAGTGAGCTGCTCCGCGCTTTTCCGCCGGATCGTATAGAGAACCTCGTCTCCAAAATCGTCCGGAAACAGAAGCCGGTTCCGGTCCTCTTCCTCTGTGATCAGCGCCGCGGATGCCTCCGGCAGCGCCTGCGCCGCGCGGTAAAATCGTCCGTCTGCGAGATCCATCCGGATGGACTCGGCCGACCAGGCTGCCTGTGCTCCGCCCGCTGCGTGATCGTCTCCGTCCGATGCGTTATGGTCTCCGCTCACTGCGTGATAGTCTCCGCCCTCCCGCTTCAGCGACCGTGGCACAATCCGGCTGCCGGCGCGGATCAGCGATGCCAGGTATGCGGTCGCGAGCAGGTCATTGGGCGCAGATGGAACGCCTGCCGCATCCCGGTTTTCTCTTCCGGAACCGCGCAGAACAGCGAGGGCCGCGCGGCTCTGCGCGGCCGGATAGGATAAGCCCTCCGCCAGAGCGCTCCGAAGCACGGCGCCGTAGGGTTCCGGTTCCAGAGCGATCACCTCCGCCGCCGGAAACAGCCTGTCGGGATCGCCCGTCTCGCTTCCGAACCAGAGCTCGTCCACGACGCCCAGACGGTCCAGAATCCGGACCGCCGTCTCCGCGAAATCGCCCGCGCTGCCGAGAGCCGCCGCCGCCGGAAGTTCCAGAACGAGGTCCGCTCCGCCAAGAAGCGCGGCCCTTGTTCTCCCGTATTTATCGATCACGGCCGGCTCGCCGCGCTGCACGAAGTCGCCGCTCATCATTACCACAATAAAATCCGCTCCGGAGTCCTTTCGGATCCTCCGGAGCAGATATTCGTGGCCCTTGTGGAAGGGGTTGTATTCTGCTATAACCGCTGCTGTTTTCATTCGTCCGTCAGTTTTTGAAACTGTGTACAGGAGCCGGGATCCGTCCGGTCCGGCTGATCAGTGACTCACACGAAAACGGATTGACCGCCATGACAGGAGCGCCGCCCAGAAGCCCGCCGAACTCCACCGAATCCCCGACGCTCTTCCCGATCGCGGGGATCAGGCGGACCGCCGTCGTCTTCTGATTGACCATGCCAAGAGCCATCTCGTCGGCGATGATGCCGGAGATCGTTGCTGCGCTTGTGTCGCCCGGAACCGCGATCATGTCGAGGCCGACCGAACAGACGCACGTCATCGCCTCGAGTTTTTCAATTGTCAGCGCGCCCGCCTCGACCGCGCGGATCATGCCGGCATCCTCACTGACCGGAATGAACGCGCCGGACAGACCTCCGACGTAGGAGGACGCCATCACGCCGCCCTTCTTTACCTGATCGTTCAGCAGAGCCAGCGCCGCGGTTGTTCCAGGCGCGCCCGCATGCTCCACGCCGATCTCCTCGAGTATATCCGCCACCGAATCACCGACCGCCGGCGTCGGCGCCAGCGACAGATCAATGATGCCGAAGGGAACCTTCAGTCTTCTGGATGCCTCCTGCGCCACGAGCTGGCCGACCCGCGTGACCTTGAAGGCTGTCTTTTTGATCGTCTCGCACAGCACCTCGAAGCTCTCTCCGCGCACGCTTTCCAGCGCGTGCTTGACGACGCCGGGACCGGAAACGCCGACGTTGATGACGACGTCCGGCTCGGTGACGCCGTGGAAGGCGCCCGCCATAAACGGGTTGTCATCCGGCGCGTTGCAGAACACCACAAGCTTCGCGCAGCCGAGACAGTCCGCATCCTTCGTGAGCTCCGCGGTCTTTTTCACCGTTTCGCCCATGAGACGCACCGCATCCATATTAATTCCCGTCTTTGTGGAACCGAGATTCACGGAGCTGCAGACACGGTCGGTTTTCGCCAGCGCGATGGGGATGGACCGGATCAGGAGCTCGTCCGCCGGCGTCATGCCCTTGGAGACGAGCGCGGAATATCCGCCGAGAAAGTTAACCCCGACCTGCTTTGCCGCCCGGTCCAGCGTATGCGCAATCGAGACGAAATCATCCACGGTTCTGCACGCGGAGCCGCCGATCAGCGCGATCGGCGTGACGGAAATCCGCTTGTTTACGATCGGGATTCCGTACTCGCGCTCGATGTCGTGTCCGACCGCAATCAGATTCCGCGCGGTCGACGTGATCTTATCGTAGATTTTCCGGTTCATTTTATCAAGATTCGAGTCGATGCAGTCAAGCAGGCTGATTCCCATCGTGATCGTCCGGACGTCCAGATTCTCCTGCTCGATCATCTCGTTCGTTTCGTTGGCTTCAAAAATATTGATCATAGCGCCGCTCCCGTCAGATTCTGTGCATCATGTCGAAAATATCCTCGTGCTGGCAGTGAATCGAGACGCCGATCTCTTTCCCGATCCGGTCCAGATCTTCCGCCAGTTCACCGACATCCTTCTTCGACGCGGACGTATCCGCGATCATCATCATGTGAAAATATCCCTGCAGGATGGTCTGGGAAATATCCTCGATGTTGACATTTTCCTGAGCCAGATAGTTGCAGACGCGCGCGATAATTCCCACCGTGTCGCGTCCTGTTACGGTAATGATTGTCTTTTTCATGCCTGATCCTTTCTGTCAGAAGATGATCTCGTCGCTGATTTCGTCGCGCTTTGCGACCGTGATCGGAAAATCGCAGGCGCGGTAGGGATTGTCGCCCATCGTCACCTCCGCGCTGACCGTCTCGAACGCGAGCGCCGGATAATTGTTTTCCTTTGAGAGATGGGAAAGGAAAATATGCTTCATCTGATCGTGCAGAATCTCGCCGATGAGCCTGCCGGAGTCCTCATTCGAGAGATGGCCCCGTTCGCTTAAAATTCTGCGCTTCAGCGGGTACGGATACCGGCCCGCCTCGAGCATTCTCACGTCGTGGTTCGCCTCGATGAACAGAACGTCGAGATTTTGAAGATGTGCGATCGTATAATCGTCGTACATGCCCATATCCGTCGCGATCGCCGCGCTTTTCCCGCCGCCCGTTATGCGGTACCCGACCGGATCCGCCGCGTCGTGGGAAATATGAAACGGCTCGACGCAGAGGTCCCCGACCCTCGTCACCGCGTCCGCCTCCACCTCCCGGAACAGCTCCTCCGGAATTTTCCCGACGGTCCCGCCCGAAAGGATCGCGTCCCGCGTCTCCGGCGTCGCATAGATCGGCACGGAGAGCTTCCGCGCAAGCACGCCAAGCCCGCGGATGTGATCCGAATGCTCGTGGGTGATAAAGATGGCATCGAGATCCGATCCGGTCATTCCGATCGCGTTCAGACCCGCCTCGACCCGTTTCCCGCTGATCCCCGCGTCAAACAGGACGCTCGTATGATCGCTCCCCGCAAATATACAGTTTCCGCTGCTCCCGCTCGCAATGCTGCAGACTCTCATTTCTTCTTTTTCTTCCTCATTTTCCGGTCGATCGCCGCCGCAGTCTCCCGGAAATCGCCGCTGTTGTCGATCTCAAAATCGCAGGCTCCGCGAAACGCCTCCTCGGAGAGCTGACTCTTCATGATCGAATCGATCTTTTCCGCGGAATAACCGCGGCTGGCGGCAAGACGCTTCCTGCGAACCGATTGTTCCGCATAAATATACCACAATTCATCGAGAATGGCACGATAATCCTCTTCTATAAGAAGAGCCGCCTCAAGAAAAAACCACTTATGCCCGGCCTGCGCGGCCAGAGCCATCGCATCCGTGATATAAGTCCGGACCGCCGGATGGATAATATCGTCCAGCGCCTTCCGCTTCTGTTCGTCCGCGAAGACCTCCTCCGCGATTTTTGCCCGGTCCAGCGTGCCGTCGTTCCGCAGGATCCGCGGTCCAAACAGCGCGACGACCGGATCGAAGCAGGGAGCGTCCGGCTCCATCAGTTTTCTCCCGACCTCGTCCGCGCGGATCGTCACCGCATCATAATTCGCGTAGATATACTCCATGACCGCGCTTTTTCCGCATCCCACTCCTCCGGTGATTCCTATTTTTTTCATGACCGGCCTCCTCGTGATCCTGATCTGTATTCTTCTGATCTTCTGCTTCTTCCGCCGAAATTTTCTTTATTTCGCATCGTACCAGGACGTTCCGGTGTGCAGATCGACCGCCAGATCGACGGAAAGCTGCGCCGCATGCTCCATCTCGTCCCGAAGCAGTTCAGAGACGTGCTCCGCCTCATCCGCCGGCGATTCGATCAGCAGCTCGTCGTGCACCTGAAGAATCAGCTTTGCGCGGCATCCCTCCGCCGCAAGGCGCCTTCTGACACGGTTCATCGCAATTTTGATAATATCCGCCGCCGTTCCCTGAATCGGAGAATTCATCGCCACGCGCTCCCCGAACTGCCGCCGCATGAAATTGCTCTCCTTCAGCTCCGGCACCGGGCGCCTGCGTCCGTACAGCGTCTCGGCGTATCCCTTCTCCTTCGCGGCAGAGACCAGCCCGTCAAGAAACGATTTGATCTTCGGATACGTCTTGAAATAATTTTCAATATAATCCGCAGCTTCCTTTCGGCTGATGGAAAGGTCCTGGCTCAGCCCGAAGGAACTGATTCCGTAGACGATTCCGAAATTTACGGCCTTCGCGTTTCTTCTCTGGAGCGGCGTCACCTCGTCAAAGGGAACGTGAAATACCTGGGACGCGGTGAGCCTGTGAATATCGCTGGCCTGGCGGTACGCTTCGATCAGCTTCTCGTCGCCCGACATGGAAGCCAGCACGCGCAGCTCGATCTGGGAGTAATCCGCGTCGATGTAGACGCATCCCTCCTCCGGCACAAACACGCGCCGGATCTTCCGCCCGATCTCCATCCGGACCGGGATGTTCTGCAGGTTCGGTTCGTTGCTGGAGATGCGTCCCGTCGCCGTAATCGTCTGGTTGAAGTTCGAATGAATCCTTCCGTCTCCGCGGATGTAGCCCGGGAGCGCGTCCGCGTACGTCGACTTCAGCTTCGAGAGCTGCCGGTACGTCAGGACGTCCTGTACAAACGGTACGGTCGGCGCCAGCTTTTCCAGAACGCCCGCCGCCGTCGAGTAGCCGGTTTTCGTCTTCTTTCCCCCCGGGAGCTTCATATCCTCAAAGAGGATCTCGCCGAGCTGTTTCGGCGAATTGATGTTGAATTGTTTCCCGGCGCCCTCATAAATCTTATTCTCGAGCACGGCAATCTGGCTTCCGAGTTCTCTGCCGTAGGCGCAAAGTGCCTCTCTTTCGACGCGCATCCCGCTGCGCTCCATCAGAGAAAGGGTATACGTGAGCGGCATCTCGATTTCATCGAACAGTCTCCGCATTCCCGTCTCATCCAGTTTCGAAAGGAGCGGCTCCGCGCTCATATATGCGGCGCAGGATGCGTAGCCGATGTACCTGGCGGCCTGCTCCGCAGTCATTTTTTCCGGCTCCGGAACCTTTTTTCCGCCGAATAGTTCGGATGCGGAAGGCAGCATCACCTTCCCGTATTCCGCCGCGATCACGTCAAAGGGATAGTCCGAGCGCAGGGGCTCGATGAGGTATGCGCCGATCCGGACATCCGTGATTCCGTCCCGTTCGGCCATCGGCACCGCGTTCAGAATTTCCTTCAGATCCATCACGGCGGGTCTCGCCGCTTCCGCAAGGATCCGGCCTGTCAGTTTCTTCAGGTCAGGGTCGTACGGACCTTCCGCCGGCAGGTAATAAACCGTTTCCGGCCCGGTGCAGATGCCGGTTCCCAGCAGCTCAAAGCTCCGGGTGACAAGCGCCGCGAGACCGACCCGTTCCGCCGTCAGCGCTTCTTCAAGCACGCGGTTCCGATCATCCGCGCCCTTTATCACCGGCTTGGGAATCTCCGCCGGCTTTTTGTCCGCCTCATCAAAACGATCAAGAAGATTGCGGAAATCGAGCCGTTTGAACAGGTCGTATGCCTCCGGCGTGTAGAGATTGCCGATCACTGCTTTTTTCTGATCAAACGTAACCGGGGCGTCCAGCCTTATCGTCGCGAGATCCTTTGAAAGGACCGCCAGATCATAGTGATCCCGCAGCGATTCCATCGCCTTCTTCGGCCGGACCTCATCGAGATGATCGTGAGCCGCCTCGATGGAATGATACGTCGCGATCAGATTCGTCGCCGTCTTGACGCCGACGCCCGGGATCCCCGGAATATTATCCGAGGAATCGCCCATCAGCGCCTTCACGTCGATGAACTCCTCCGGTGTCACCTGGTATTCGCGTTTCACACCGTCCGCGTAATAATCAAACACCTCGGTCTTTCCCTTCGAGGTTTTCGGAATCCGGATTTTGATTGTATCCGTCGCCAGCTGCAGCAGGTCGCGGTCCCCGGTCAGAATCGTAACCGAAAGACCAGCCGCCTCCCCCTGCCGGGAGAGCGTTCCCAGAACATCGTCGGCCTCGTATCCCTCGCATTCCACGATCGGTATGTTCATCGCGCCGAGAACCTGCTTCATCAGCGGAACCTGCTCGCGGAGCTCGTCAGGCATCGCCTTTCTTGTCCCCTTATAATCGCTGTACTTTTTATGACGGAAGGTCGGTGCGTGTACGTCAAAAGCCACCGTCAGATACTGTGGCTTCTCTTCCTCGCAGACCTTCAGCATAATATTGAGAAAGCCGTAAACCGCGTTCGTGTGCAGCCCCTCGGAATTAGTCAGGAAGGGAATGCCGTAGAACGCGCGGTTCAGCATACTGTGTCCGTCAATTAGCAAAAGTTTTTCGCGCATAATGATTCATCCTTAATCATTGTATTGGTCACAGGAAACGGGAGATCGGGAAAATTCCGAAGAAATCCAGCACCGCCATGGAAAACATGAAAAATGAAAACAAGGCGGCGGCCGCCCTGAATTTTCTGAGCATCTGGTTGACCTGAACGCGGTGGAGCTTATGCTCCATATCGCGGATCAGCTCCGGGGTCAGATCGAAGGAGCCGTCCTCCCCGTCATCCAGATAATGGATCGTCCGGTCGACCATGAACATCGTTTCCAGCTCCTCGTAACAGTCTCTGCAGCCATTGATGTGGCCAAGAAACGCGACAAGCTCGCGGTCGGAAAGATCGTCGGAGAGGTAGCGCGGGATCATGTCAATCACTTCCTTGTGCGTCAGCCCCTCTTCTCTTTTCCGCCGTTTTTTCAGCTCCTGAAGGAGGCGCTCTCTCTGTTTCCGGAGATCCGCCGAAATTTTTTCCGCCGCGGTCCTTCCGTCATCCGCCTCTTTTTTTTCCGCTCTGCGCTGAACCATTGTCCTTACCTCAAAGTCCCGTCTGCTCTGCCCTCTCTTATACCGGCGAGAAACGGCGACAGTTCCGCCTTCTTTCCGTACCGGTTTTGAACCGCTGTGATGAACAGCTCGTCTCTGGCGCGCGTCAGTCCCACGTAAAACATCCGGCGCTCCTCCTCGATATCCGCGTCGAGCACCGCTTTTTTATACGGAATCACGCCGTCATTCACATCAATCAGATAAACGAGATCATATTCCGTTCCCTTCGCCGCGTGCAGCGTCGATATCATCACGCTGTGACCGGGATCGCGGTCCGAAGCCTCACGGATCTCCGCGCGAAAGGTTTCGATCTGACTCTTCCATTCCTGGTAAGACCGGCAGCTTTTCGCGCTGTCCGCGATCTCGCCGAGAACGTCCGTCAGCGCCTCGGCCGATACTCCGTGTTGGTCCGCGTACGATTCGATGTACCCGTCGTAGCCGACGGATTTCCGGATGTAGCAGATCGCGCCGTAAGGCGACAGATGCCGGATTGTCCGGATGTCATTTTCAAGCCGTGCGATCCGTTTTTCCATCCACTCCCGGTCGCGGTACGCGTCGTACAGCCGGTCGAACGAAACCTCCCGGTCCGTAAACACATCCCTCGACAGGTAGCGCAGGGGCCGGTTGCAGATCCGGAGAAAATTTGCCCGGCTCATATCGCCGTTCGCGATCTCCAGATACGTCAGAATATCTCTCGCCGCCCAGTGATCGTAGATACATGGAATCGTCTCCGCCGCGCAGAACGGCACCCGGTCGGACAGAAAACGCTCAATAACGTGGCGTGTGCCCGCGTTCGTCCGCACAAGGACGGCGATCCGGTCCGGATCCGCGCCGCAGTCCATTTTTTTCCGAACGTGACGGGACAGAAATTCCGCCTCTTCGTAGAGGTTCCGGAACACGCGGAAATTCACCGCACGTCCGGAAGGGCGCACCGCCTCCGGCTGTTTTGGGAAACGGCTGCGGTTTTCTCCGATCACCCGTGAGGCAAACGCAAGAATCTCCGGCGTGCTCCGGTAATTTTCGCGCAGGGCGATCATCCCCGCGTCCGGATAATCCCGGTTAAAATTCAGCATGATCGACGGATTCGCCCCGCGGAACCGGTAGATAGACTGATCATCATCGCCGACGATGAACAGATTGTTCTCCGGCAGAGCGAGCATGCGCATCACTTCGTACTGCAGCGGCGAGATATCCTGAAATTCATCGATCAGGATGTAGGTCCATTTTTTCTGCCAGCGCGCCAGAATCTCCGGCCGCGTCTTCAGCATGCGCCAGCAGAGCAGAATCAGATCATCAAAATCAATCTTCCGGTTTTTCTTCATCTCGTCGGCGTAGCTTCGCATCAGTTTCCGGAACACCTCGTCCGGCAGGGAGCTGGAATAATAATTGGAAAGCCGGATCCTTCCCGCCTTCACGAGACTGATCTCCCGGCCCGCCTGGTCGGGCAGATCAGACTCCCGGCTCCCGTCCGGATAAATCCGCGCGATCAGCGAGGCGATGAGCGTCCTTCGCTCCTTCGCTCCGATCACCGTGCCGCTTCCGATCCGATAGACGCTCTTCAGCATGCCGTAAAAGATTCCGTGAAACGTGCCGATCGCGATGCCGTTCGACCGCTCCTTCAGAATGGCCTGAATCCGGCCCCGCATCTCGGCGGCCGCCGCCCGCGTGAAGGTTACGACGAGAATCGATCCGGCGGGAACGCCGTCCGTTACAAGGGCAGCCGTTCTTCCCGCGATGACCGTCGTCTTTCCCGTGCCGGGCCCCGCCAGGACCAGCATGGGGCCCTTCCGGTGCCGGATCGCCTGTTCCTGCTCCTTATTCGGCCGCTTCAATTTTCGCCAGTCCCGCCTTCAGGCGGCGGATCGACTCGCTCTTTCCCAGCACATCCATGATTCCCGTCGCGCCGGAGGGCGTCGCAACCTTTCCGGAGACAGCCGTGCGGAGCGGCCACATCACGGTATTGACCTTGAGCCCCTGTTCTCCGGCATAATCTTTCAGCGCCGCGAACATCGAGTCATTATCAAAGGACTCAAGGGATTCGAGAATCGGAATCGTCTCCGTCAGCACTTTTTTCGAGCTCTCAAGGGTGCTCTTCGATTTCTTGTGGATGTACAACGCCGCATCGTACTCCGGAACCGCCTCAAAAAAGTCGATCATTTCCGGAATATCCGGGAATACCTGAATTCTCGTCTTAACCATATCCGCGATCTTTTCCTTATCGCAGCCGCGGGTGATCGCCTGATCGATATAAGGCATCGCGCGCTCGCGGAATTTTTCGTCGTCCATCTTTTTGATGTACTCGCCGTTCATCCAGCGCAGCTTCTGCATATCGAAGACAGCCGGCGACTTGTTGATTCTCGTGTAATCAAACGCACGGACGAGCTCCGGCAGGGAAAAGATCTCATTGTCGCCCTCCGGACTCCAGCCGAGGAGCGCGACGAAATTGACAACCGCCTCCGTCACAAATCCCTGCTCGATCAGATCCTCAAAGGAGGAATGGCCGGAGCGCTTCGAGAGCTTCGCTCCCTCCTCGTTTGTGATCAGCGGGCAGTGAATGTACTTCGGCACCTCCCATCCGAACGCCTTGTAAAGGATGTTATATTTCGGCGTGGAGGACAGATACTCGTTCCCGCGGACCACATGGGTGATTCCCATCAGATGGTCGTCTATGACGTTTGCAAAATTGTAGGTCGGATATCCGTCGGATTTGATCAGGATCATGTCATCCAGTTCCTCATTCGGAGCGGTGATGTCCCCGTAAATCTCATCGTGGAACGTCGTCGTCCCCTCCGACGGCATATTCATGCGGATCACGTACGGTTTGCCGGCGTCCAGGTTCGCCTGAATCTCCTCCTTCGAAAGGTGCAGGCAGTGCTTGTCGTACATCATGATTTCTTTTCCCGCGACGACGCGGCGCAGGGAATTCAGCCGTTCCGGCGTGCAGAAGCAGTAATACGCGTCGCCCTGTTCGATCAGCTGCTTCGCGTACTTCATGTAGATTCCGGTTCTGCAGCGCTCGCTCTGCACGTACGGACCGACTCCTCCGTCCTTATCCGGCCCCTCATCCCAGAGAAGTCCGGTTTCGCGCAGCGTGCGGTAAATAATATCAAGCGCGCCCTCCATATACCGCTCCTGATCCGTATCCTCTATCCGGAGCATAAACGAGCCACCGGCGTGTTTCGCAATCAGGTAAGAATAAAGCGCGGTGCGCAGGTTTCCCACGTGCATGCGGCCGGTCGGGCTCGGCGCGAATCTTGTTTTAACTGTACTCATCTTTCGTTTCTCTCCTCATCTGTATTTGCATCGCCGGCCGTCTTTCCGCAATCCGGCCCCGGATCCGCACCCGGGTACGCGCTGATCAGAATGTCCTCCAGCGACGGCCCGATGCAGACGCAGTCCGCGCGCCGGTCGGTGTAATGCTCTCTGGTGTTAACGAGTGCGATCTTATTTCCGTTGAAATAACGTTCGAGGGAGCCGAGTCTGGACGCCAGACTGCAGCCGACGACGAGCAGCGTGTCCGCGCAGGAAACCGCCTCCGCGGCGCGCGTCATGACCGAAGAATCCAGCATTTCTCCCGCAAGGGCGACGCCGGGATGAATCATCGTCCCGCATTTGCTGCATTTCGGGATCGGACGGTGCTCCAGTATATAATCGGCGGAATACTTCTCCCCGCAGTGCGGGCAGTGGTTGTCGTCGATGGTCCCGTACAGGTGAATGACATTCCTGCATCCGACCCTCTTGGACAGATTGTAGAAGCCGCGCGTCACGATCGCGGAAAGCTTTCCGTCGTCCTGCATCCGTTTGAGCGTGTAATTGACGCCGTCGGGCTCGGCGCGCTTCATCAGGATCTCTTCCCGGTAGAAGCGGAAAAATTCCTGCGGCCGGTTGTGAAAATACGTCGTGCTGAGGATTTCATCCGGCAGAATTCCGTATTTCATCTCGATGTCATAGCCGAAATCCCTCTGATAAAACATGCCTCCGTGCTGTGCGGCCGCCTCCCTTCCGAGCAGGCATACAATGTTACTGCCATTTTGCAGAATTTCTTTCAGATATCGGATACTCATTCTCTGCACCTTCCCTTCCCGGTTCATCCTGGAACCGGATCTGCCGCGCGACATTCAGCGACAGTCCGATCTCAATCATCAGGAATATGACGGATGTGCCCCCGTAGCTCACAAACGGAAGCGTGACGCCAGTCGTAGGAATCAGATTCAGCACGACGCAGATGTTCAGAATAACCTGAAGCGCGATGTGAATAAAGACTCCGCTCACGATCAGCGTTCCGTATAAATCCGGCGCGTTCTGTGCGATAAAAAACAGGCGGTACAGAAGATAAGCAAAAAGTATCAGCACAATGATTGCGCCGAACAGCCCCAGCTCCTCGCAGATAATCGAAAAAATCATGTCGTTCTGGGCTTCCGGAATCGTGGACAGCTTCTGGGTGCTGTTTCCGAGCCCCTTGCCGAACAGTCCTCCCGACCCGATCGCGTACAGGCCCTGCATCACCTGATACCCGCCCGAGGCGAGATATTTTTCCGGATGAAGCCAGACAAGAATGCGTCGCAGACGGAAGTTCGAGCTGCTGCTGAACGTCCGGTTGATGGCGAACAGCCCCAGTGCAACCGCCGCGGCGATGCCGAGAAACAGGATAAGATACCTTCGCGTGTTCGGACTCGCCAGAAAGACCATGAAAAAGCAGATTCCCATGATAATGATGCCGGTGCTCAGGTTATCGGTCAGATAAAATGCGCCGAACGCCTGAACCGCTCCGAAACCGATCAGCACCAGAAACGCCTTGACCGTCCCCATATTTTTTCCGATTCTCAGGATCAGGTACGCGGTGGACAATATGACCGCGATCTTCGCGATCTCAGAAGGCTGGAACTGAACGCCCAGATACAGCCATCTTCTCGCGCCGCCGGCGGAGCGTCCCAGCGGCGAGTAACGGACCATCGCCATCAGGAGAAGCGCCGCCACGTAAACCGCCGGCGCGATCCGGATCGCGAAATGATAATCCGCCTTTTTCAGATTGGAGATAATGATCGCCAGCACAACCGCCAGCACGTCAAACACGGCCTGCCTGCGGAAATAAAACATGTCGTCGCTGATGGACGAGGTCGCAGCCTCATAGGCGCTGGCGCTGTACAGCATCACCAGTCCGAAACAGATCAGGATAATCACGACTGCCAGCAGACTGTAATCATAAAAATCACCGCGCCCACGCATGGTACGGGCTTTTTTCCCCTTTGGCATAAAATTTCTCCCCGAAATTAAGACTTCTGATTATTTTAGCACAGAGCACGGTCCTTTTCAACGCGCGGCGCTCCGATTGAAAATCCGTTTGAAAAAAGCCGCCGCACCTGTTCGGCGCGGCGGCTGTCTGATCAGTCCTCAGTGTAAGGAAGGATCGCCATATGTCTTGCGCGTTTGATCGCGAGCGTGATCGCTCTCTGATGCTTCGCGCAGTTTCCGGTGACTCTTCTCGGAAGGATTTTGCCTCTCTCGGAGATGTAATGTCTCAGCTTTGCTGCATCCTTGTAGCTGATCGTGCTGTCCTTCCCGCAGAAAACGCAGACTTTTCTTCTGCGTCTCGGCGTTCTTCTTCTGGAACGATACTCGTCTCTGTCTCCGTTATTGTTCGCGTATGCCATGATCAATTTTCCTCCTTTGCTTCCTCTGCCGGTGCGGCTTCCTCATTCTCCGCCTCCGGTGCCGGCTGATTATCCGCCATCTCCGCTCCGTCCTCGTCTCTGCGGACGATCAGATATCTGAGAACGCTGTCCATGATGCGGACGTGTCTCTCGATCTCTGCCGGCGCGGTCGGCTCAGCCTCAAACTCTACAAAGAAGTAGTATCCGTCACGCTCGTGCTGAATCTCATAAGCAAGTCTCTTCTTGCCCCACTCTTCAACCTCGGAGATCTCTCCGCCGTAGCGTGTCACATACCCTTTTGCCTTCTCGACGACCGCTTCTCTCGCCGCGTCGTCCAGCTTTGCACTTACTACAAGTGCGAGTTCGTATTTATTCATGTCGCTTCCTCCTTTTGGACATTTGGCTTTCCGCCACCAGGCGGAAAACAAGGCTGTGATTTCTCACGAAAAATAATTTTAGCATCCGCCGGCCCTTTTGTAAAGCATTTTTCTGCCGGATCCGGCGCATTTTCGGACAGATCCGGAAACCTGTCCGTTTCCGCGGGCGCTCCTCCCGTCTATAATATAGAAAATCATCGATTGATCGATCAGCCGGAGCACCGCGCTTCGATCAGACAGGAGTACAAAATGAAACCGAATAATATTACCCGCGCAATTATCGACGCGACGGTCGACCGGAGTCTCCGGGAGATTGACGAGGACCCCAACCGCAGCATCCGAAAGCTGACCGATATGGGACGTCATTTCGCCACCGGCCGCTTTCTCGATCAGATCTACGACATGCTTCAGGATCTTCTCCGGAATGACGACAGCCCGTACTACACGGCGATCCGGAATCTTCTCAGAAACACCAGCCGTGCAAACATCAAGGAATTCGGCATCAACGTCGGCTACAACTCTCTGACCTTCGGCGGCAAGGTGATCCGGAGTCTTGACGGGAAAAAGCCATTCAACATCCCGTGGTGCATCGTCATTCACACAAATCCGTCGGAACCGGCCAGCATAGACGCCGCGGATGTCGGTCACATCGTCAGTCAGGGAAATGAGCTCGGAATCTACACGTATCTGATCCGGTGCGGCGGAAGGATTCAGGCGGCCGATCACCTGTTCGAAACGTTTGCCGCGCACCCGGAATCCGCGTTCATCTGCCTTCTTCCGGAGGGAACCCTCTCGCAGGAGCAGCTCGAGCTGATTCGGAAATGCCGCAACACGCTGTTTATGTTCCAGGCGGGGAAGGAATCCTCCGCGGGAGACATCGGGAAGATGAAACAGCAGAAATCCCTCTTCGGTCTGTACGATTCTTACGGGGACAGCACGATCAGCCGGTGGACCGACGAAAACCGCGCGGAAGAATTTCTGCCGTACCGCGGGTCCTTTGTCATCGTCGTTCCGGACGAGAACTGCTCAAAGGAAACCTCAGACCGGATGAGCCGGTTTGTCAAAAATCTGCGGACCGAGCCGAAATATCCGTTCATTATTTTCGAGCAGCGCTCGGATCTGATGCAGATCGGCCGGATTATCACCGACAGCACGAATGAAATTTACCTGGAACTGCTGGACGACGGCAGCATCCTCACAAAGGATGATACTCTGATTGAGTGCCGGCACACATTCTCCCTCGAACAGATCCTCTCCGTCGCGCTTCCGAAGGAATAAACGGCTGCCCTCCTACTTCGCGATGGCGCGGAACATCTTCCGGATCTTCCGGATGTACTCCTCCGGCCCGACCGGGCAGCCGTTGATCAGCCACCGCTCCATGATCGCCAGATACGCGTCGCAGAACGCGGACACCATCGTCTCGCGGTCCTCATTGTCACTGTCCGGATCGTCAATAAAATAGGAGACGATGGGCACCATCGACTCACAGAAGTAATCGCGGAAGGAGTTCTGCCCTTCGATCCGAAACGCGGCGCGGTAAAAATCCTGATCCCGGTAAAACATCTTCGCGACGATGATAAGCAGATCCCAACCCTCCCTGTACTGGGCCTGCCCGACGTATGTGATGAAATCCATATAAAAGATCCAGTTGACCAGATCATACTTGTCTTTGAAATGATAATAAAAGCTTTTGCGGTTCATCCCGCACCCGCTGCAGATATCGATGACGCTGATTTTGTCAAACGGTTTTTCCTTCATCAGCGATTTCATCGAATTCGCGAGTGCGTTCTTTGTGATATTTGAGTCCGCCAATGTTCATCACCTCTCTGCTTTTGCCGCTCAGCCATCTTCCTTTTCCCTGCGGAGCGCTGTCTTCACTTCGTCCGGAGCATGATCCAGCACGCGCGTGAGGGCTCTGCCGCCGCTTCCCTTCTTTCCCGACAGAGCGCGCACGTCTTTTCTCGCCTGCACCGTCATCGTCCGGAGCTCCCGCGCGGAAATTCTCGTGGCGCCCTCGCCGAGGATAATCATCTGCTCCAGTCCGTCTGATGTCGCGACGTACACCTGATCCCTTACGGCGATTTCATGCACGGTTTTCTCGATGTAAGCGTCGGCTGTCTCAGCTTCCTTCGTATAGACGACGCTGATTCCGCCGGTCCGGACGACGCTTCTTTCCCGCCCGCGAACCTTGTAGGCGTCGTATACGAGAATCACCGTCAGATCCGGCGACGCGCCCTGAAATTCCGACATCCGGTCGATCAGGGCATCTCTGGCCGAGTCGATGTTTTTGGCAGCCAGCGCCCTCAGATCCTCCCACGCAAAAATGATATTGTAACCGTCGACGAGAAGATACCGCTTCCGGTTTGCCGCTTCCGCACGCCGGCCGGACTTCGCGGTGCTGCGCTTCGCCTCCTCTCCGGAACCGCTTCGGTTCCGGTAATCGCGCCACGACTGATCGTACAGCGGGCTGTCGTCCATATGGCGGTCCAGGGTCGCGGACGCGCTTCCGTCCCGGTCCCGAACCGCTCCGTAGGTCCGCTCAAAAATCTCTTTCAGCTCCTGCTCCGCGGCGCCGCGCATTTTTTCGCGCTCTTTAAAGGTCATGCGCGATTCCGCCTGTTCTTTCCGCTTTGCACGGACCGCTTCGGCAGAGAGCACGCTGTTTTCTCCCCCGTCCAGGTCGAAATCCGAGAGCGCTTCCCGGGATGCGTTGCTCCAGCCGCAATCCGTCAGCGTCAGCCCCGGCCTCCAGCCGGTGTCGACGTGCATGTATTCCCGAACCCGATCCCACGGGACAACGACGCCCGCTCCGTGGGAACAGAAAACGGAGGCGGAAGGGTTCGCCGTATCCCGCTCCGGGTCGTAAGATGCCGAAGCGATCACCTCTTCCGCGTTGTGACACGGAAAATAGCCGAGAAGCTCCGTCGTGATCTGCCCGCGCCCGCCCGTGTAAGACGTCAGGGTGATCTGGTAATTTCCCAGGCTGGATGCCGGAACCTTTCCGGAAATTTCCGCGTCCTGCCCCCTGACCATCGGAGGCGCAAACTCTGCGCTCATCCGGGTCAGGTCCCCGAGCGCGCGGCCGATCTGATCACCCGGGAGTTGCATCCGAAAGGAATAGACCGGCTCCAGAAGCCGCATCCCTGCCGTCATCAGTCCCTGACGCACGGCACGGTACGTCGCCTGACGGAAGTCGCCGCCCTCCGTGTGCTTCTCGTGGGCGCGGCCTCCGATCAGCGTGATTTTCATATCTGTGATCTCCGATCCCGTGAGCACACCCCTGAATTTTTTCTCAGACAGGTGCGTCATGATCAGTCTCTGCCAGTTTGGCGCGAGCTGATCCGTGCTGCACCGGCTCGCGGTCACAATTCCGCTTCCCGGCTCGCCGGGCTCCAGCAGAAGATGCACCTCCGCGTAGTGGCGGAGCGGCTCGAAATGGCCGACTCCCTCCGCCGGTTCCGCGATCGTCTCTTTATACTGAATGCTGCCGGGGCCGAACGCCACGTCGATGCCGAACCGGTCATGGATCACCTGATGCAGAACCTCCGTCTGCACCTCGCCCATGATGCCGACACTGATCTCTCCGGTTTCTTCGTCGCTCCGGACCTGCAGCATCGGCTCCTCTTCTCCGATTGTCATCAGAGCTCTCCGCACCGCGTGGATATCCGATCCGTCCCGTGCGGTAACGGAGCTCCGGAGCACCGGAACGAGCAGCCGGAAAGAATTGTCACGCTCCGCGCCCATTCCCATCCCGGGCTTTGTGAGCGACGGCCCCGTGAGCGCGCAGACCTCCCCGGCGGAAGCCTCCTGCTTCAGCTGATACGAGTTTCCGGAATAAACCCGGATCTGATCAATTTTTTCCGTTCCTCCGACCGTCTCCTTGACGCGAAGCTTCCCGCCTGTCACCCGGATCCAGGTCAGCCGGTTTCCCTGATCATCCCGGGAGATCTTGAAGACGCGCGCACCGAACTCGTCCGGACATTCCGACGGATGGAGGTAATCCGAGATGCCGTCCAGAAGAGAATCGATTCCTTCCAGCTTGAGGGCCGCACCGAAATAGACAGGGAAGAGCTTCCTTCTGCGGATCAGATCCGAGACGGCATCCCTGCCGATCCCCTCGCCTTCCAGGTACCCTTCGAGAACGTCCTCATCCGTCATTGCGATCTGCTCCTGCGTCAGAGGATCGTCCACACCCTCCGTAAAATTCACGCACGCATCTGTGAACTCCTTTCCGAGTTCCTCCAGCACCCGGCCGCGGTCCGTCCCCTGCTGATCCATCTTATTCACAAACAGAAAGACCGGCACCTTGTAGTGATCGAGCAGCTTCCACAGAGTCCGCACCTGCGCGTTCACGCCGACCGGCGCGCTGATCACGAGGACCGCCGCATCGAGCACCTGGAGCGTCCGCTCCATCTCCGGCGAAAAATCGACGTGTCCGGGCGTATCGAGCAGCGTGTAGTCTCTGCCGCCGTACACAAACTCCGCCTGCTTCGAAAAGATTGTGATGCCGCGTTTCTTCTCGAGGGCGAAGGTGTCAAGGAACGCGTCGCCGCTGTCCACGCGGCCCGCCCTGCGGATCGCACCCGCCTTATATAAAATTCCTTCCGACAAGGTCGTCTTCCCGGCGTCCACATGGGCAAGAATGCCGAGAACGATGTGACTGCTTCTCATAATTTATCGCTCCATTATTTACCGCTCATTTTATCAGAGCCTGTCCGTCACGGCAAGTCAGTGAATCGGTTCAGCCCGGTTTTTGCACCGTTGAAAAATCCGCCCCGAACCGGATTTCCGGTCGGGACGGATTTGATCTGTTATTGTTTTCCGGTCGATCCGAAGCCGCCGCGGTTTTCACCGGAGAGCGTTCCCTCTTCAAACCGGATCTCCGGCTGATGGCGCATCAGGCGGAACTGACAGATCCGGTCGTTGAAGCGGATCACGGTGTCGCGCATGGCGATGACCGGCATATACCACCAGTCGTCCGGTCCGCAGTAGGATTCGTCGATCACTCCCATATGATTGGTCTGAATGATCCCGAAATTTTTGAAGGTGCTGCTTCTCGGCACAATGTGCGCCTCAAACCCCTTCGGCAGCTTCATCGCAACGCCGAGGGGAATCAGATGAAACTCGCCCTTCTTCAGCGTCACGGTTTCCGCCGACCGAAGATCGATCCAGTCCGATTTCCCGTCGATGTAGCGAAGATGTTCGATCTGATCATTCAGATACTGAATCCGGATCGTTTCCATCAGTTTCTCTGGTCCTTCGGCACGTCTTTAATGCTGAAGCTGACGCGTCCGAGGCGGTCCTTGCCCAGGCAGATGACCTTGACGACGTCGCCGAGCGTCAGCACGTCCTCCACGTGATCAATCCGCTCCTTCGCAATTTTCGAGATGTGCACCATTCCCTCTTTGCCCGGAGCGAACTCAAGGAACGCGCCGAACTCCTTGATGCTGACGACCTTTCCGGTCAGGATCTGGCCTTTCTCAAAGTCGGTTGTGATGATGTGGATGTACTCAACCGCCTTATCCATCATCGCCTGATCGCTGCCGCAGATGGAGACGCTGCCGTCCTCATCGATGTCGATCTTGACGCCGGTGCGCGCGATGATCTCATTGATCGTCTTTCCTCTCTGGCCGACCACATCTCCGATCTTCTCCGGATCGATGTGAATCTGAATAATCTTCGGAGCCAGCTCGCTGACCGAATCTCTCGGCGCGGCGATCGTCTTCTCCATAACCTCGGTCAGGATGAACTCGCGCGCCTCCTTGCAGCGGCTGATCGCCTCCTCGACGATCGGGCGGGTCAGACCGTGAATTTTGATATCCATCTGGATCGCCGTGATGCCCTCATGCGTGCCGGCGACCTTGAAATCCATATCTCCGAAGAAGTCCTCCAGACCCTGAATATCCGTGAGCACCAGATAATCATCATCCGAATCCCCGGTCACCAGTCCGCAGGAGATGCCCGCTA
>ONLT01000157.1 GCA_900318755.1 uncultured Eubacteriales bacterium | reverse complement strand
GGTAATTCAAGCCGAAAACGTACCATCCGATCAGAAAAAGCGTGTTCGCGATGGCACGGCAGGACCGAAACGTACCATCCGATCAGGAAAAGCGAGTTCACGATGGTACGACAGGCTGGAAATATACCATCTGATCTGGCAAAGTGCGTTCGCGATCGCACAGCGAACCGGGGGATGCCATCAATTTACGAAAAGCAAGTCTACGACGGCACGGCAGGCTCGAAATGTGCCTTCAAATCAGGAAAACTAAGTTTGAGATGGTACGACGGGACAGACGTTTACCGTCAAATCAGAAAAAGCAAGTTAGGAATGGCACGACAGCCCGGACGTTTGCCGTCAAATCAGAAAAAGCAAGTTAGGAATGGCACGACAGCCCGGACGTTTGCCGTCAAATCAGGAAAAGCAAGTTAGGAATGGCACGACAGCCCGGACGCTTGCCGTCAAATCAGAAAAAGCAAGTTGGGAATGGCACGACAGCCCGGACGTTTGCCGTCAAACCGGAAACGGATCATCCTGCGATCGCGCAGTGCCATGCATTCCCATTCTCGCCCCGCATTCCCATTTCCGCGCTTCCTTCACGTTTCCGCGCTGCTTCGCGGCTCCGGCAGTCTATGCTCATATATAACCGTGCCGGAAATGCAGAAGCCAACGCCCGCATACGGCGGTGTGAGCTTCTGTATCTCCGGCACGGTTATCATCACTGTCATCATATATTATATTTTGTGCGGATGCTGATGTCTGTGTATTCGAATTCTTTGCCCGGCTCGATGTCGTTTATCAGCAGGTTCGCCAGCAGCCAGATGGAGCGGTAACCCTGGAAGTATCCATCCTGATCGATCAGGAAATCGATCTTATCCTCCGCCAGGGCCTTTCTGCTCCAGGGCGTCAGATCGTACGTGACAACGTAAGGCCTGCGGTCCATCTGAAGCTGGGCGAAGGCCCGGTCCAATCCGCTCTGGCCGGCCGACACAATCAGGATTCCGTTGATGACCTGTGCGCCAAGCATCGCACTGACCACAATCCGCTCGACCTCATCCGCATCGTCAAAGCAGCTCTGCACCGCGGCGATTTCCATCTCGGGATAGGATTTCTTGATCTCGTTCACAAATCCGTCGACGCGCATGCTGTTGACACGGTTTCCGAAAAATCCCGTGATCACGAGAATTTTTCCGCTGCCGCGGGTCAGCACGCCCATGAGGCCCGCTGCCGCCCGGCCGCTTTTCTCGTTGTCCATGCCTACGAACGTGCGGCGGCGCGTCCCGCTGATGTCCGTATTAAAGGTGACAATCGGGATCTGACGCTCCTCCGATATGCGGTTCAGCTTCTCACGAATCTTCTCGTCGTCGACCGGCATGATCGCCAGCCCGTCGATGTCTTCCGCAAGAAGATGATCGATCGCACGGAGCTGCTCGTCGGTGTCCACTGAAAGTCCCGCCTCGACGAGTACTTCGACCTTCTGGTTTTTCAGCTCCTTCTGCGCCTCGGTGATTCCCCGGTTGATCTCGCTCATGAAGGGCGACCTCGAGAGCTGTGTGATGACGCCGATCCGGTACCGCCTGCGGACCGCCGCCCGGCGCCGCTTCGGCACGTAGCCCATCTCATCCGCAATCCTGAGAATCCGGTTGGCAACATCCGGATTAATCCGGCCGCGGCCGTTCAGCGCCCGGTCAACTGTCCCGCGGGAGACCCCTGCTCTGTCCGCGATCTGCTGAATTGTAACTGCCATAATTTCCCCGCTTCGCTTTTCTGACCCGCCCGCGAATTTGCGTGCATAAAAAGCACGCGACCGGGCAAAAAATGAGCCGCCGCCCGAAGCTGCAATGCTGTCAGCCTGATTCCGTCTGTCCGGGCTGCGGCCCAATCCGATTCCTTCAGATTTGTGCTGCGGTCATATTCTGCGCGGGGCAGCCAATCCATCGATCCGCCGACCAGTGGATCCGCCGACCAGTGATCCTCCAATCAGCCGATCCATCGATCCGTCAACCAATCAGCCGATCAGCCAATCTGTCGATCCATCGATCCGTCAACCAATCAGTCAATCAGTCAATCAGTCGATCGCCATGATCGCCTTCACTGCCTCCTCCGTCGAATGAAGCGGGAACAGTTCGAAGCCGATCCGGCCGCTGTAGCCGTTCTCCTCCAGAGCCTTGAACACGTATGCGTAATTGATCTCGCCGGTTCCCGGCTCGTGGCGTCCCGGAGCATCCGCGACATGAATGTGTCCCATCTGATCACAGTACTTTTTGATTGTATCACCAATGCACCCCTCGTTCAACTGCATGTGGTAAACATCGTAGAGAATTTTCAGCATCGGGGAGCCGATCATTCCGGTCAGCTCGGCAGCCATCTGCGTCGTCGCGAGGAAGTTGCCGACATGATCCGTCGTGATGTTCAGCGCCTCGAGGTTCATCATGATTCCGGAGTCCTCCGCGATCTTCGCGCACTCCTTCAGCATGTCGAACATCGAGCAGATCTTGATTGTGTCAGATACGCCGTCGTAATGGTTGACGACCACTCCGCCGTCGCCGAGCGCGTTCGAATGAATCGTGACGCTCTTCGCTCCGACCTTCTGCGCCGCCGCCACCGACTTGCGCAGGAAATCGATGTAATCCTTCTTCTGGGACGGATCGATCAGTGAATAATCCGCATCCCCGTTGAATCCGGAAATGCCGACGCCTGCCTTCTCCGCCGCTGCCTTCACCTGATCGAGATCCTTGTCCGTCCAACTCCAGAATTCAACGAACTCAAACCCGTCGTCCGCCGCGGCCTGAAACCGGTCATAAAACGGAATCTCAGAATACATCGGCTCGATACATGCAGATCTTTTAAATTTCATTTCGGTAATCCTCCCTTACATACACCTGAATTGGTCCAGCCCACGCCCCAGTGTGCGTCTCTGTATTTGTGTGTTTGTGCACACTCAGCGTATTTTTGCATCTGTGCACTTTTCATGGTTTCACTCTAGCACTACAGATGCCTGTTTTCAAGGGTTTTGTTTGAAAATTGCCATTTCGTCACATCACACAAAAACGCACACACTATTTCAGATATTGTGCGTAATAATCGTAATGTGCTTTTTGTGCTTTTGAATTCCGGTCGAACCCGGGCGGGTTTCGTGCTAAGATGGGAAAAGACGAAAAGGACGCCGGGAACAAGATGAAACG
>ONLT01000158.1 GCA_900318755.1 uncultured Eubacteriales bacterium | reverse complement strand
TCTCGACCGGTTCTCTGGGACAGGGATTCTCCGCCGCCGTCGGCATGGCAAAGGGCGCGGATTTTCTGAAAAAGGATTTCCGCGTCTACGCCCTCCTCGGCGACGGCGAACTCGACGAGGGCGAGGTCTGGGAAGCAGCCGCCTACGCCTCGAACTACCATCTCGATCACCTCTGCATCGCCGCGGACATCAACGGCCTGCAGATCGACGGGCCCTCCAGCGAGGTCATGAACATGGAGCCGATCGACAGAAAATTCGAATCCTTCGGATTTCACGTGATCAAGATCGACGGTCACGATTTTGAAGCGATGGAACAGGCTCTTTCCCGGTTCCACGAGAACATCGGCACAGGACGCCCGACCTGCATTCTGCTGAAGACCGTCAAGGGAAAAGGCGTCTCCTTCATGGAAAACGCCGTCGGCTGGCACGGAAAAGCGCCGAATGACAAAGAATTTGAACAGGCGATGAAGGAACTGAAACAGGAAGAGAAAAAGATCAAGGAGGCCTGAACATGTCAGACAGTAAGAAAATAGCGACACGCGAGAGCTACGGACACGCTCTCGTTGAACTCGGCGCGGCGCACGAAAATGTAGTCGTGATGGACGCGGATGTGGCAGGCGCCACAAAAACCGGCATGTTCCGCGACGCATACCCGGACCGCTTCTTCGACTCCGGTATCGCCGAGGCAAATATGATGGCGGCTGCCGCCGGCATGAGCACGCTCGGACTTGTCCCGTTCGTCTCCTCTTTTGCGATGTTTGCGGCGGGCCGCGCCTTCGAGCAGGTCCGCAACTCCATCGGCTACCCGCATCTGAACGTAAAGATCTGCGCGACGCACGGCGGACTCTCCGTCGGACCGGACGGCGCGACGCATCAGTGCTGCGAAGATTTCGGCCTGATGCGGACGATACCGGGCATGACCGTGATGTGCCCGGCAGATGATATTGAAGCGAAAAAGATGATCTTCGCCGCATATGAGACGGACGGCCCTGTCTACATCCGGTTTGGCCGCTTCCCCGTTCCTGTATTCCACAGCCGGGATGATTCCTTCACGATCGGCCGCGCAGAAACGCTCCGGGAGGGAGATGACGTCGCCATCATCGCGAACGGCATCATGGTCAGCGAGGCGCTTGCCGCCGCAAAACAGCTTCAGCGCAGGGGAATTTCCGCCCGCGTGATCAACATGGCGACGATTAAGCCGCTCGATGTCGCCGCGGTTGCCCGCTCCGCGAAGGAATGCGGAGCGGTCGTCACTGCAGAAGAGCATAACATCTGCGGCGGTCTTGGGGACGCGGTCGCTTCCGCGATCTGCGAGACGCACCCGGTTCCGCTGCTCCGCATCGGAGTCATGGATCGATTCGGCGAATCCGGATCCGCCGAACAGGTGCTGAAACGATACGGTCTCACAGCTGAAAATATCGCATCGCGGACAGAAGAGTTCGTGAAAAACCTCTCCCGCTGATTTATGCAGACAAACGGGCTGCCGCGTTCTCCTCTGAAGAACGCGGCAGCCCGTTTCGCTTACCGGATCAATCGCACTCGGCGATCGCTTCCACCTCGCAGAGAACTCCCTTCGGAAGTTCCCGCACCGCGACGCAGCTGCGCGCCGGCTTCGAGGTAAAAAACTTCGCGTACACTTCATTAAACGCCGCGAAATCCTTTATATCCGCAAGGAAGCAGGTCGTCTTGACGACACGGGCAAAGGAAGTGCCCGCCGCTTCAAGAATCGCGCCCACGTTCTTGCAGCTCTGCTCCGCCTGTGCCGCGATCCCTTCCGCCACGGATCCGTCCTCCGGGCGGACCGGGATCTGCCCGGATACAAATACCATGTTTCCTGTCTTATACGCCTGTGAATACGGCCCGATCGCTCTCGGGGCGTTTTTTGTGCTGACTGTTTCCATCTGTTTCATGCCTCCCATCTTGTGCTTTGTGATCTTTACGCCGCATCATCCCTGGTCTGCGGCGTCTTCGGTCATTTCTTATTATAACCCGTGATCACCGTAATAAAAAGACACAGGATGGTCAGCCATGCAAATACCTTATGTGCTTTCATCGTTCCTTCCGGTACCCCGCCTCGTGCAGCATCCGGACCGCCTCCGCCGCCTCATGCCAGAACATCCGGTCCCCGTACTCGTGCTGAACGGCACGGCCGGTATGCTCCGGCACCTTCGCCGGGCACGTCTCATAATCAAATCCCGACAGCGCCCGGATGTTTCAATATTAGGCATTGCTAATGCTTTGTTAATATACTTATTTACATACAATGCATCATATTAACATTGGTTATATGATTGTAAAATATAATTGTCGATTTACCATTTAATACATCACACTTTGTTCAAATAGTTATATCATATTTCGATCACTGACGTGCCGCGGTCACCGCAATCCACGGTTTCGACTTATGATGAACGCGCCCGGATGTCGGAAAATCCCGCCTCCCGCAGCGCATCCGCAATCTCCGGAATCGTGTAACTCTTCATGCCGTCAATGATCGTTTCATACTTCTTGCTCTCCCTGTCGGTTCCGTCGCTCTCGCAGACGATGCAGAAGAGGCCGCCCGGCTTCCGCGTATTATTCACGAATTTTCTGAAAGCTCCCATAAATTCACCGTTCCTTCCGCGTCCGGCGCATCACGCAATGGACAAAGCTCTGACAAATCCTTCCGCTTCCTCTTCAAAATAGCATAGTAAGTGAAACGGAGTAATCATAAATCAATGGCCGAAGCACCTTCGAATAAATGCAGGGAAGTTTTTATCATCAAGATTCTGACAGATTGAGATAAGTATGGTAAAGTATGAGTTGTGCAGACAACGAAACATCTCCTGTCCGCCGGAACGATTCAGAAAAACAGCCAGAAAGGTTCGTACTATGAGAAATAATCCGATGGTTTCATCTGCTTATACGCCCTCCGACTCCGATCTTTCCATCCTCCAGAGTTCCGTCATTTTTGACGGGATCAGCCGGGAAGAAATTCTTACGCTTCTTCCGTGTCTTGAGAACCAGAAGAAAGTTTTTGAGAAGGGCGAAGCGATTTTCCGGGCAGGCGACCGCATCTCCATGATCGGTCTTCTGCTGTCCGGCAGCGCGCACATCGAGCGCTATGACTACTGGGGCGGCCGTCACATCGTGAACGCGCTGCGCCCCGGAGATCTATTCGGCGAAAGCTACGCGGCTTCGCATCAGAACGCAATCAACGTCACCGTACTGGCGGACACCGGCGCGTCGGTTCTGTTTCTGAATCTGAACCGGATTCTTCGCATGTGTGCCACTGCCTGCCCGTTCCATGCCCGCGTGATCGGAAATCTTGTTTCGCTTCTGGCCCGGAGAAATCTTACGCTCAATGAAAAGCTGACGTATGTCACGCAGCACTCGCTGCGGGATAAGATTCTTTCCTTCCTTTCGGCAGAATCCATACGTCAGCACTCTTCTTATTTTGATATTCCCTTCGACCGGCAGCAGCTGGCGGATTATCTGAACGCCGACCGGAGCGCTCTCTCCAAGGAGCTGTCCCGGTTAAAAAAAGAGGGGATCATCGATTATCAGAAAAACCATTTTCACCTGAGGGTACAGGCGGAAACCATGCAGAATCCGTAATTCCCGCTGCGATGAGGATCCGCTCCGCAGGGAGCCCTGCCGTTTCCGGTCCGCTCCGCAGGGAGCCCTGCCGTTTTTCCGGTCAGCTTCGCCCGGAGCCTCCGCTGCCTTTCTCCGACGGGATCACGTCGAAGTTGGTCAGATTCAGAATATAGGCAGTTTTCTCTCTCGCCGGATCCTCCGCGAGCCATGTCAGCTGACCGTGCAGACAGCGTTGGTTCAGTTTCGCCCGGAAATCGCAGTTTCCGTGATCGGCGCTGATTTTTGCAGATGCCTCCTGCAGAACCGGAATCAGATCGGATCCTTCATCCAGGATCCGGGCCGGTCCGTCCACTCTGACAGAATCCCGCATAAGTTTCTGCATAGGCTCATTCAGGCGGAGAAGCCGGATCTCTCTCCCCCACTCGATGACCGCCCGGGCAAACAGAACGGAATCCAGATCCTGCAGGTTGTAGCACGGTTTAAAGGAAGCCAGCAGATTGGTCGCTGCAACCGCCTGATAAAACCGGTCCGTACAATCATCCGTCAAATTCCTGACAAAAGGACTGCGCAGCAGTTCTTCCATCGGCATCGGCCTGCTGTAATAGAAGCCCTGCACATAATTGGACCCCCACATCTGCGCGCATCGGAGCTGCTCCAGAGTTTCGATTCCCTCCGCGATGATCATGCAGTTCGTCTCCCGGCTGAGACGGATCACGCTCTGAATGATGATCTGAGTCCGCTGATTCGCCACATCCGCGAAAAAGGACTGATCCAGCTTGACCCCCTGCACGTCATTGTTCATAAATACGGCGAGAGAAGACTCTCCCACGCCGAAATCATCCATCCAGATCCGGTAGCCCAGATCTCTGAGCCTCTGCAGCGATTCCTGAAGAACTGCAGAATCCGCCACGGCAGACTCTGTAATTTCAAACTGGATCTGCCCCTTATCAATTCCGTACCGGGAGACGATCCGGTCAATCCGGTCCGGCATATTGACCAGCTGAAAATCATTCTGTGAAAGATTGACGTTGACAAACAGCTTTTTCGGCAATTGTTTCCGGTTTCTTGAAATATCCCTGCATACCTGTTCAAGAATGCACAGATCAAGCCGGTACGTCTCTCCCATTTTTTCCAGGTACGGAACAAAATCGCATGGCGTGATGATGCCCTTCTGCGGATGAACCCACCGGCTCAGAGCTTCGAACCCGCAGGTGGTCCCGCTGAGCGCGCCGACGACCGGCTGATAATACGGCATGATGCGGCCTTCTTTCAGAGATCGGGCAAACTCATTGTGAACGAAGGTTTCCCTGGCCCGTTCCCGTTCCATCTCCGCGTCAAATACACAGAGATACCGATCGCTTCTTTCGGCGTCATTGGCGGCGTCGGAGGCGTACTTCGCGTGATACATCCCCGTAGTAAAGTCCATCGGCGGATCGGAGGTTCTGTGATGATAAATTCCGGCCCGGATGATAATCATCCGTCTGGACTCTATGCCGGAAACCGCCTCCTGTATTTTCCGGATCCGGCGGATAAATTCATGCGGCGGCTGCGTGGAATGCAGCACAAAATGATCCACCTCCCGGTTCACGAGCACGGCATCCGGGAAATAGCCGAGAATGATCCCGCTGATCTTCTCAAGAATCAGCCGTCCCTCGCGATACCCCAGCTCATCATTGATTTCCGCATACCGGTTGATATCCAGATAGGCGATGCTCCATTCTTTTCCTGCCATCTCCTCCTGATAAAACAGCTCCGCCGCCTCATCCATATCCTTCAGTTCTTTCAGAACCGAGGTCTGACCGGAAGAAACGGGTCCCTTCTCTCCCGGTCCGGAGAGTTTTCCCTCCATTTTGCCCGTACCTTCACTCTTCGCGTGATACAGATAATCGTCCGCGGTTTTGATCAGCGCCCGCAGCTCCTGCTCCGTGCCGGGGGTTCCGCTGCAGTAACCGATGCTGCAGTAAATTCCCACGCCGTCCTTCTTTTGTTCGCAGATTTTCTGAAACTCCGACAGCTTCTGGAGGAACAGTTCCTTATTCTGATCCCGTGAGATAATCAGAAACTCATCTCCGCCATACCGGTAGCACCGGTCCGCCCGGCTGTCAAAAACCTTCCGGATCCGTTCCCCGGTCAATTCCAGAACCCGGTCCCCGAAGGCATGTCCGTAGGTGTCGTTATATTTTTTAAAGGCGTCCAGATCGATCAGCGCGACAAAAAGCTTCTGATCGATAAAGTCCGTAAAATCATCCCGGAGTCCGGTCCTGTTCAGAAGACCGGTCAGACCGTCCGTCCGGCTCTCCTGATAAAACTCGTCCCTCTTCTTCTCCATCAGAAATTTACTCGTCTCCCAGCGCAGAAAGCTCAGCCAGCGGATCCTTGTGACGATGGCGCAGATGATATGCAGTACGATGATGTCCACCAGATCCTGCCACGCGATTTTGTAATGAAAGGAACTCATCACGAGCACCATGACAATAAGATTGATAGTCACGTTCCGTGTATAGGACAGGAGGTTCGAATTCGGTACAAGGAATATGATTATGATCACGAGGATATACTCGAAAAAAAAGCTGCTGTCCGCCTGCGTCGTGTAGAACGTGAGACTGGCCAGCGCCACGTTGGTTCCGGTGAACCAGTCAATCAGCGGCGTCGTCCGCTGATCAGGATCTTCCAGAAAGCGGTCCCGCTCCCGGGACAGCAGCACCATAAAGATCAGATTGGCGCAGAGAATGACGGCATAGACGACCGTCGCGTTAATATACGGGAACAGGTATCCTGCGGAGAACGGCGCAAAGGTGCCGATCAGGTCGATCAGCGTCAGGATGCAGATCATAAGTCCCGCGGCAAGGCAGAAGGAAAGGTTGTTGTTATAAAAGTCCGTCTCAAAACGCGGATCCCTGGCAAACCGGTTCAGCTCCGCCCCGGTAAAATCTCCGCGCAGCTCACGGGCAATTCTTTTTAGATCAAGCTTCATGTTTGTTTTCCTGAATCTTCAGAATTAATGTTCCATCGCTATTATGCATCTTTTTCTTCTGCTATGTAAGGTTTTTATGGAAACAGCGGGGCCTGCGGCGCACCTGAAAAAAGCATCTGTCGGTTTTTCCCCGACAGATGCTTTGAGACCGTTATTTCATTGACCGTTCCCGGCTGATGACACCGCTGCCTCGTACCGCTTTAGCGCTTCGTTCCATTTTTCGTACTCCGGATCTCCCCGATGATCCGTGAGCAGATTTGTCTGGTTCAGATAATCCGCCAGATAATGGGTCGCCTTCACCGCTCCGTTGTGATTGAGGTGATCGCCCTTGTCTCTCGTATCCTTTGACCAGTCGATCTGGAGCTGTTCGTTCTGCAGATTTAAGTCGATGTAATCACACGACAGCTCGCCCGCGAGCGCCGCGATTCCGTTGTGCCGCTCATAGTTCCAGTTCACCGGACTCGGCGTGCTGAGGAAGACCAGCTTCGCGCCGTTTTCCTCGCAGTAGTTCCTGATTTCCTGCACGTACAGGCGATTCAGTTCGGGGATCCTGGCGGCGGTGCCGGAAGGGATCATATAATCCTGATTTTTGCAGGGGGCGACCGCGTTGTTATATTCATACCCCTTGTAATCATCCGTCCAGGTAAATTCCGCGTGACCCTTCAGATCATTCCAGCTAAGGCTCTTCCACCGGTTGTGATAGCGGAACACGGACAGATAATTTCCCAGTTTTGTCAGGAGCGCGCCCGATTTGGATACCTTTCGGTAGATCGCATCCGTCTCGAGGAAAACCAGCTTCGGTTTCTGCTTTTCAAACGCCCTCCTGATCATGGTCATGCTGTAGTCCAGCGTCTGTCCGCTGCTGCCGCACACATAGGCGGTATACCCCTGTTCCTTCCAGATCTGCATCGGTGTGACGGCCGAGTAGGATTCGCTGTCCCCGACCACGAGAACATCAACGGTGTTTTCTTTCTCTCCGAGAATTCCGTTGGCGGATACCTCCTCCATGCCGAATTCCTTCATGTTATTTTTCGGCATAAACAGAAAGGACGCAGCCAGCAGGAGGAGGATCAGACCGCACACAAACACCAGAAAAGCGATGATTCTTTTTGCATAACGCATGGTTCTCACCACCCTTTAAAATCCCGCATAGATCGGATCCACCGGTACATAACCGCTTCCGTAGGCTCCGAAAATGACAATAAACAGAACCAGCGCGTAATACGCGGAAAATTGAACGGCAAGGTTTTTCCCCGCCAGTTTTTCCCGGATCGCGATTCCCTTTTCCTGAAGCAGCCCCACCACGAAAATCAGAAGAACCGCGATGAAGACGATCAGATAGTCCTTCTGATCCATTCCGAAGGTAAACAGCGTCCGATCACGGAAGGTCGCCAGCGTGAAGTTCGTGAAAATTTTTCTGAACATGGCAAACCCGGCCCGAAGCCCGGTCGCACGGAAAAACAGTTCTCCGATGCATACCAGCACCGCGGTGCGCACGATCTGAAAGCACCGGTAAGGCAGGCTGCTTCGGGAGATGTGCAGCTTTCCGGTGACGGACAG
This sequence comes from uncultured Eubacteriales bacterium, assembly GCA_900318755.1. Classification (GTDB taxonomy): domain Bacteria; phylum Bacillota; class Clostridia; order Lachnospirales; family Lachnospiraceae; genus CADBRN01. Next base: position 16,217 of record ONLT01000158.1, on the reverse strand, counting down.
CACCAGCGGTTCGATCATGTTTCCAATCAGGATCAGACAAAAATGATACATGCCGAAAAAGATGTAATGCCATCCGGCGCCGTGCCAGAGTCCGTTGCAGAACCAGACCGCAAACAGAGCGATCGAGCCGGACAGAAGGGGACCGAAGTGGTTCCCGAGCCGTTTTCTTGCGCGGGAGGTCAGCTTTTTCAGAGGCTTTGACATGGACAGCGGAAAGAAGACATAGTCCTTGAACCAGGTGCCCAGCGTGATATGCCACCGTTTCCAGAATTCGGAAATGGTTCGGGAAAAGAACGGACGCCGGAAATTTTCCGGAAGTGTGACGCCGAAAATCTGAGCGCTTCCGATGACGATGTCCATCGTGCCCGAAAAGTCCATATACAGCTGAAGCGTGTAGCAGACAGCCGACAGTGCGATCACGAAGCCGTCATACGTATCGTAATTGGTAAATACGTTCTGAATCAGCAGGTTCAGACGGTCCGCGAGGACAAGTTCCTTCATCGCGCCGAACAGAATTCTCTCCGCCCCGAAAACCAGGTTCTGAAAGCGGATCGGCTCCGCCTCCCAAAGCTCCCCGGCTGTATCCTCATACCGGCAGATCGGTCCCTCCATAATCTGGGGGAAAAAGCTCATAAAAAGCGCCAGCCGGAACATGCTTTTATCTGCCGGGATTTTTCTTCTGTACACATCAAACAGATAGGAAACCGCCTGCAGCGTATAAAAGGAAATGCCGATCGGCAGGGCAAACGAAGGCACCGTCAGATTCACATGCAGCCCCAGCGCTCTGAACACCCTGTTGATGTTCAGGACGAAAAACGGACCGTATTTTAACAGCAGCAGAATTCCGATATGCAGGCATGCGCCAAAGGTCATGACCATGCGCTGTTTTCTCTGGCACTGCGCCTTCAGAGCCTTCCGTTCCCCGCGGTCCGCCGCCTTCAGAAGACGGTCGCCCTCCTCCTGAAGCATGGACAGCCAGAGTCCGATATGATGTACAGAAAGGATCGAAAAGAGAAGATAGACAATCAGTTTTCCGCTGATCGACCAAAAAAACAGCCAGCTGAAAATCAGAAGCGCCCACCGCCTTATTTTCTGCGGGGCGGCTGCGTAGACCACGATGGTCAGCGGAAGCAGCAGCCCCAGATAAGCCAGTGAGAAATACGATGAGATCGACGGCACCTCAATCCTCCTCCTTCAGCCTCGTGATCATCATCCAGAGATTTTCCGCCGAATTGAAGTTTTCCGGGATGATCTCGACGGTCGGGATCATAATGTCGTACTCCTCTTCCAGCTCCGCCACCAGGGCGATGATCGAAAGGGAATCCAGATAATGATCGTCAACCAGTGTTTTACATGTCTCGTAATCCGCCTCCGGCTGAATTTCCTCCAAAATCTCAATCAGTCTCTTATCCATAATGCGACTCCTCTCTTTTTTGTTTAATGGATTGGTGTATTTAATTCATCGACCGCCGTATGTTTTCTGACCTCCGAGTACGTCCCGTCTTCATTCAGCAGAACAATCTCCGGAAGGTCCCGGCTCAAAAACAGGGAAATTCCCTCGGTCATGCAATAGGCGCCGGCGCAGTCAAACGCCAGAACATCTCCCGTCTGAAGATCGGGAAGCGGCACTCTCTTAACCAGAAAATCGTTGACCGTGCAGAGCGACCCGCAGATATTCCACTCCTGAACGTTTTTCTCCCGGCGCGGCGGATACAGGGAAAAGCGGGGGCTTCTCATCGCCATGGACTGGCCGTAATAAACCATCTGGTGCATCCCGCCGTCCACGATCGCGTAATTCTCGCCGCGGTTCTGTTTCGTATCTACCACCTGCGTCAGATAGGTGCCGCAGCCTGCCGCCAGACTCCGGCCGATCTCCAACGTCACGCGGCCGTCATACCGCATGTTCGAGAGCAGATTTGAAAAATCCTTCAGAAATCCGGCCTCATCGAAGGTCTCTCCTTCAAAATATGCCACCGGGAAGCCCGGTCCGAATTCCAGCTTCGGCATCTTGAACTCGTACATCTGATACAGCCCGGCCAGATAGTCATCCAGCCGCTTAATCTCTCTTGCCAGCCGTTTTAAGGAATTTTTCTGCGTTCCGGAATAATACTGAAGTCCGCAGATGTCCACCCACGGATCGTTCGGATAATTCCGCACCAGTTCCGCCAGCTCGTTCTCATCCAGTCCGAACTGATTTCCGCTGGTCAGGCGCAGCAGCACCCGTATTTTTCTGGAAAAACGCCTTGCCGTCTCCCGCAGCAGTTCAAACTGGTTCGCGGATTCCACTGTAAAATATCCCACCGGATCTTCTCCGGACACCAGTCTTTCCACCATCTCCGCGTCCTTGTAGACGCCGGAAATGACAAATTTCTCCTGCGGCAGCTTCAGCCGCCGGCAGATCCGCAATTCGCCCGGCGAGCAGATTTCCAGCCAGTCGGTCAGCTCACCTAAAGGCTCAACAAGAAAGGGATTCGCTTTCATTGCGTAGCAGAGTTCCACCTTCTCCGGCAGATGGCTGCGCAGCAGCCGGACTCTGCGTTTCAGCTCACCGACATCGAAAACATACAGGGGCGTCTGTTCTGTCTCCAGAATATTATGAAGTAATTTCCCGTTCATCTCTTTTTCCTTTCCAGAAGCTGTTTCCGGTCGACCTTGCCGTTTTTCGTGAGCGGAAACGCTTCCAGCTTTTCCAGCGCGCCCGGAACCATGTAGGCGGGAAGAAACTGCCTGAGCCGGCTGTGGAGCTCTTTCTTCTCTATGCTGCCGTTATAGAATCCGTACAGACGCTGCTTTTCTTCGTCGAATACGACGCAGCACCGTTCCACTCCGGGGACGCCGGTGACCGCCCGTTCGACTTCTTCCAGCTCAATCCGGTGCCCCATGTATTTCACCTGGAAATCCCTGCGGCCCCGAAAAAGGAGTTCCCCATCCTCCGTATACGTTCCCAGATCCCCCGTCCGGTAGATCCGCTCCGGATACCGGCAATTCAGCGGATTCTGCACAAACGCGGCCTCCGTCTGTTCCCGGTTCCGGTAGTATCCAAGCGCAAGGGCCGTCCCCCGCACACAGATTTCTCCGGTTTCGCCCGGCTTTGTCACGAGCCCCTCCTCACCGAGCAGGAATACCTGCTCGTTGGGGAACGGCACCCCGATTGGAATTCCCTTCGAATAATCGCGGCCGCGCACGATGCGATGGTACGTGCAGTTGCAGGTAATTTCCGTGGGGCCGTAAAGATTCACAAATTCCGCCCCGGGCAGATGTGTCATCCAGGTCTGCAGATGTTTGAGTGGCATCACTTCTCCGCTGAAAAGCACCCGCTTCACCGTATCCGGCGTCCGATAATCCAGTCCGTGGCAGGTGCTGATCAGACACAGGGCCGATACCGCCCAGATCATCGTCGTCACCTTGTGACTGCAGATGAAATCAAGAAGCGGAGCCGGCCGGGAGAACAGTTCTCTCGGTATGACAAGCAGCGTCGCACCCGTTTTCAGCGCCGAATAAATATCCTTGACCGAAACGTCAAAATCGAAGGGCGCCTGGTTCCCGATGACGTCGGAAGCGGCAATGGAAAACAGCTCCGTGAACTGATCGATAAAATCCAGAACGCTCCTGTGGCTGACAACCACTCCCTTCGGCGTTCCGGTCGATCCGGAGGTAAAATTCGCATAAAGCGGATCACAGTCAATCATCTGACGCCGGATCCGGCTCAGCGCCTCCTGGTTCACAGGACATTGTTTCAACTGCTCCGCATCCAGAATCGCGGATTCCGAAACGACGGATTCCGCCAGCTTCCGGTGCTCCCCGTCGGTGATCCAGTACCGGGCCTGCAGCACGGACTGAATCTGCTCCAGCCGTTTTTGCGGGAGCTCCGGATTTAGAAATACATAAAAAGCTCCCGCCTGAACAACACCCAGAAAAATACCGACCGTATCCGCGCTTTTTTCCATCAGCACGGCTACGGGCTCCCCTGTTTTCACCCGGTCCGAAAGCCCGCTTCCGACCCGCCTGGAAAGAAGCAGCAGTTCCTGATAGCTGTAGCTCTGATGTCCGTCCGTTACCGCTGTCTTTTCTCTGCAGGTTTCTGCGCTGTCTTCGAGATATTCCAAAATTGTTCGTTTCACTGGACTAAAAACACTCCTTTATCGTCCGTTTCCTGATTGCCCATCCGACAGTCTGTATTGTATCGGCCCTTCCTTTATCCCTTCTAAAGGGATTCCAAAGATTTATTAAAGAAACTCCCGGAACGGTTTCTCGAACTTCATGACAAATTCCGTCGCATAAGGGGGATCCGGCGGAACCTTCAGTTCAACGGAGCCGTGATGCAGCTCGACGGCCCGCCGGACAATCGACAGCCCGAGGCCCACTCCTCCTCCGGAGGATCTTGCCGTATTTTCCGTCACAAACGGCGTAAAGATAGCCTTCGCCACCTCCGGCCTGATGCCGGTTCCGTCGTCGGCGACCGTCAGCTGCAGCTTCTTTTCTTTTTCTTTGATCGTCACAAAGACGGTTGTGCCGGACGGATTGTACCGCAGGGCGTTGTTGATCAGATTTTCCAGCATCCGGCGAAACAGCTTTCGATCCATCGCCATCTCCAGCGGCCGCTCCGGAATTGACAGCGACAGCGCAAAGCCGGCTGATTCCAGCTCGGTATATTTTTCCGCCAGAAACGCCTTCGTAAATTCACAGAGGTCGGTCTCCTCCCACACTGGCCGGTAATCCGGGTGCTCCATTTTCGCGTACTCGAACAGCGTGTCGATCAGACCGGAGGCCAGCTCCGCACGCTCCCGTATGCATCCCATATACCGCTTCACGTCCTCCGGCGGCACCAGCCCCTCCTGAAACGCTCTGGCATAACCGCTGATGACCGTCAGCGGCGTCTTCAGATCGTGAGAAACATCCGCGATGATCCGCTGCTTTTCCAATCTGGCCGCCTCAAGCTGTTCCAGAAGCGCCTTCAGCGTGTCCAGCGTGTCGTAAAACTCGACCGGCACGTTACTCCGGTCCTCCTCCAGCTTTCCCTGCTCCCGGTAGGACCGGATGGAGCCGTTCAGCATGTCCACCGACTGTTTGACCTTCCGCCGGAAAAGGAGCGTAAAGACCAGCGTACACATAAGAATCACAGGGATGATATAAAGCCAGCGCCTTCTTGCCGACATCAGCAGGGCGTTGTATGTTTTCTCGCTGAATTTCGGACTGATAAATACAAGGGTCCTCTCCGCTCCATCTTCCGTCTCATAGGAATACTTTTCGATCAACCGGTCCGTGTTATAAAATCCCCGAAGGAATTTAAATTCCCGGTCGGTCAGCGATTCCTTGTCCGGAAACAGGCTGCCCCTCAGAATGTTCAGGTTATGATCGACGACGCAGTACCCCTCCAGCCTTGTAAATCCGGTCCCCGAATCATAGCTGTTTTTCAGGATGCGGTAGCCCGTATCGCCCGTGCCGACGGCTTCCTTATAAACAGAATAGTAAGCGACCTCGCCGTAATCACTGATGAGATCCAGGTCGCTCCAGGTCAGACTGTCCCGGATTTTTGTGTCACTGGCATAAACCGTATTTCCGTTCTCTCCGAAGATGATGTAGCTGCATCCGGGAAAATTTTTCTGCGGAATATCCATATAATTTTCCGATTCCAGCTCATCCCGGTATTCCAGAAGCTCCTCCATGGCCGGAAACACCGTCTGCATTTTCTTCTCGATGAAATACTGAAAGGCGGTGTAAAGCAGCAGAAGGAACACAGAATAGACAATAAAAGAAATCACACATAAAACCGCAAGACTCCGGTTTTTCTTATGCATCCTGATCTTCAATTTTGTACCCCAGCCCCCGGATTGTTTTTATGTAGGACGGATTCGACGGGTCGTCGCCGATTTTGACCCGGATGTTTGAGATATGAACCATGACCGTATTGTCATCGCTCTCATAATAATCGCCGTTGATGCATTCATACAACTGCGCCTTCGTAAAAACACGTCCCGGCGCACGCATCAGCTTCGCGAGAATCTTGAACTCGCTCGGCGTCAGCGTGATGACCGTTCCGTTTTTCCGCACGACGAAGGTCTCCGGATTCAGCGTCAGATCCCCCACCTTCAGAAGCTTCGGTTCCTTCACCGACTCCGTCTCCGATCCCAGCTGGTAAAAGCGGCGCAGGGATGCTTTGATATACGCAATCACCTCGAAGGGATTGAAGGGCTTCGTCAGATAGGCGTCCGCTCCGATGTTCAGCCCGAAAACCTTATCGGTGTCTTCGCCTTTCGCGGAGAGGATGATCACCGGCAGATTGTACTCTTTCCTTGCCTCCCGGATGAACTCATAGCCGTCCATTTTCGGCATCATAATGTCCACCAGCGCCAGATCTACCCTGTTCTCATGAAGCGCCTTCAGCGCCGCCTCCCCGTCCGACGCCCGGATAATCTCAAATTCATGGTCCATATAGAGCGCCAGCATATCGACGATATCCTGGTCATCTTCCGCAATCAGTATCGTGTAACGCATACGTCTTTCCTTCCGCACGGAATTGATTGATATCAAACCGGTTTCAGTATAGATCCGGCTTCCGGTTTTGTCAGCAAACCTTCCATTAGGTTTTCTTAAGATTCTCCTGTTCCATTCTGAAGATTTCTTTAGACTGCGGCACGAGGCCGTCCGCCGTCGAATCCGAGCTCTGATGCGATGCGGTAAAGATCCGCCGGGACTGATCACCAGATCGAAATCCCGGATGATCACGCGCAGATCCTTCTTATGCGTAATGGTCAATGAATGACTCTGTAACATAAAACCAACCCTCTCCGGCGCAGACAAAACCGGTCTGCCGGAGCGGGGTGGCTGTGTGTTTCTGTCAAATCATACGGACAGACGTTCCGGTGATAAAACGCCGGAATCAATCACGTCCTTCTAAGCACTTGCCAGGATTCCCCGATCAATCACAGATCTTCCGATTCAGTCTACGCAAAACGGCCACAGACATATGATCCATGGTCTCCGATCATTTACATATACCGAATTCAGTTATCTGTGAATCATCGCTTCTCCTTCGCGTACAGCGCATGTGCTTCTTAATAAACCGCAGGTATCGTATCACAGATGGAGCATAAGCGCAAACCGCTGACCGGTCACCTGATCCGCCGCATGTCGACGCTTATCCGCCGTATTTGTCGTAGTGCCTCCCGCCCCAGTAAATTCTCTGATTCACTTCAGCCTTCGGCCCCAGCTCCACGCCCTCAAAGAGCCATTTTTTGAACTCCTCAAAGCCTGTGCGATCCACAATATAGCCGATATGTTCCTTGTGCTCCACCGCATCGGGATCGATGTACTCCTCGATGTAGGCATAGGTGTTTTCGACCATCTTCAGGATGCTCTCTTCGTCCGCCCATTTGATAAAATCTTCGGCGAGCCTCGGATTCTTTTTCCCGGTACGGCCTAAGAGCACAAGCCGGAAATAATGCTCTCTGCTTCTGGTCCACGCCCTCGTCGGACAATATACCACACAGACGCCGCAGCCGATGCATTTCGCCGCATCCCGGACCACCTTCCCGTTTACGAGTTCGAGCACCCCGACGGAACGTCTCCTGCAATAATTGACGCAGGCTCCGCAGGCGACGCACCGGTCTTTGTTATACTGGGGCTCTGTCATTCCGATGATGCCGAAATCCGCCAGCCGGACCTTGGCACAGTCATTGGAGCAGCCAGTGAAGGCAATCTTAACGTGCCGGTCATTCGGATAGATATGATCTTCCATCTTCCGGGCAAACGCAGTGGTATCGTAGCACCCGAACGGACAGAGTCGGGCTCCCGGACACGCGATCACATTCCTTGTTCCGGAGGAAGGATATCCCTTTCCTCTTTCCGGCTGGTTGATTCTCAGCGAATCGATGATTTCCTGAACCTCAGCGTTCACCTTGTCCACGTCTTCCAGGCGGATCCCCGGAATCTCGATTCCCTGTCTGTTTGTGATGTCGATCACGCCGGTTCCGTATTTTTCGGCAATTTCGACAACTTTTCCCATCGACTTTGCGTCGATCACGCCTCCCGGGATCCTTATTCTGGATGCGGTCTCTCCGCGGACTTTGGAGTAGCGGAATGCGTTTTTCTTCAGTTTACTGACATTAATATCAAGATGAGCCATTTCCCCGCCTCCCTTTAATCCACAAAGTTCCTGGCAAACTCGTAGTTGAATACGGGTCCGTCCAGACAGATGTACGTATCATTCACCCGACAGTGACCGCATTTTCCCAGTCCGCAGCACATTTTCCGCTCATGCGAAACCGTGATATTGGAATCCTGGAAGCCCTTTTTCTGCAGCTCCATAATGGTAAATCGCATCATAGGAGGCGGTCCTACCACAACCGCCCTGGCATTTGCGGGATCCCGCAGCGGCAGTTCCCCGATATATTTTGTCACCAGTCCGATCTTTCCCGTATACCCTTCCGGCGCCCCGTCCACGGTCAGAATCAGCCGGAGTTTCTCGTCCCAGACTTTCAGATCGTCCCGGAAGAGCATGTCATCCGGGGATTTGAATCCCGCGATTACATATTTATCCTGCGCATCCGGCATCTCGCTGAGCGCCTGTATCACGCCTCTGACCGGAGATACTCCCGTTCCTCCGGCTACCACCACCACTTCGCCGTCTCTGTACAGATCCACGTCAAAGCCATTGCCATAGGGCCCGCGCAGAAGAAGGTTCTGGCCTTTATACCGTTCAAACACCTCGTTTGTGACCCGTCCGACTTTTCTTATGGTAAGGTCAACAAATCCGTCGCCGATGCCGCTCACGGAAATCGGCGCCTCGCCGTATTTGGGGATGGACACTTCAAAGAACTGGCCGGGCCTGACCGCACCGTCAAACGCCATCCGGAATGTGTACTCTTTTGCGGTGTGTCTGATTACATCCAGTATTTCAGAAGCGAACGGAAGATACGGATTTTTCTCTGTCATGATTCCACCTCCCTGCTGGCAGCATTTACCTTGTTAATGATGTTGCTGAACGAGATGTATTCAGGGCATATGTCATCGCATCTGCCGCAGCCTACGCACATCTGATAACCGAACCGCTTTTTAAAATCAGAGATCTTGTGGAGTACCTTGAAGCGCATACGTTCCCCGTTTTTTCTCCGGTACTGCCCTCCGCCGGCAACGTCCGTATATCCATCCACCATGCAGGAGGCGCTCACCCTCCTTCTCTCTCCCACTCTGCCGTTGTCTGAATAAAAGACATCCTGCATGGTGTAGCAGGTGCAGGTGGGACATACAAAGTTGCATCTTCCGCAGTTGATGCACCTTGCGGTGTATTCATCCCAGAGATCGCTTTTGATGATTTCCCGCGGTACCTCTTCAGGAATTTCCACCCGGACCTCATTCTCTGTCACGAAGCGGGGCGTGACGTCTGCCCTCTCCGCTCCGGGCGCCGCCGAAAACGCCTGCTCAAAGCTCTTATCCGAAACATCTGAATAAATCTTTCCTTCGATCAGATCCACCGAAAAGGCATAACCGCCGTCGCATCTGTTGGAACCCATCGAAACGCAGAAGCAGTTGTCATAGGAACTGCCGCAGCCGATCAGAACGCATTTGATCAGGTCTCTTCTTCTTTTATAGAAAGGATCCCTGGCCGGTCCGTTCTCAAGATAAATCTGGTCCAGCCTTTTTATCGAGTGAAGATCACAGCTTCGCCCGAAGATCAGAACCGGCCGGCTGTCCAAATCCGATTCTTTCACTTCATTTTCCGTGAAATAAAAGAGCGTCTCGGAAAGCGGCGTAAGAAACTCTTTCGGCGCATAGTCCGATTTCGCCTCCAGCTCAATCTCATCCGCACTCCGGATCTCATCATAGATGACCGCGTCAACATCCGTAAACCTGCCCGCCCCAGTCTTTCTTACAGGTGCGAAAATCCTGTAATCCTCAAGGAGCGTCCTGACCACTTCAGCAAACCCGGCCTTCGTCAGCACGTATCCCATAAAGCCCTCCTCCATGCATGATTTGATATTGTTTCTTCCAGCTTATTTTAAAATCATATCATGCATTTTCTGCCATTTCAACCATTCCTGAAAAGCCTGTAAACAGCCTGTAAGCAGGGAAAAACTCTTGAATTTTTTTCACCTGAACAGTTTGAGAAGAGCCGTTCTTCTATACAATTTCTGTACCGCTTCCGTCATTTTGCAGGAGGCATCCGCCGCATCGCTCCATCCCGGTACATCACTTCCCGTAAGACCTGCGCCGCCGTCCGGTACTCTTCAATCGTGCGCGATTTTTTGATCTGAATGATCTGCCGTTCACTTGCCGGAACATGCTCTGCCCAGAATCCCCACAGTTCCTTCATTTTCATCAGACAGTTCTCCGGCTGCTTCAGATCCTGCTGATATGCGCGAAGAAGTGCATCGTGAAACGCACGAAAGCGCGTTCGCTCATCGGCGGCCGGGCCAGCGGTCTTCCGTCCGGAAAGAGCCTGTCCCCCGGAAATCGCCTGTCCTGCGGGAATCGCCTGTTCTGCGGAAATCGCCTGTTCTGCGGAAATCGCCTGTCCTGCGGAAATCGACGGTTTTCCGGATAGAACCTGCTCAATCCGCTCACCCAGATCCGGACGGGCGATCAGGCCCCGGCCGATCATAATTTCCTGCAGCCCCGGAAAGGAAGCCATCAGATGCAGAACATCATCCGTGTCCCTGATCTCCCCGTTGTAAACCACAGGATTTACAGAATTCTCATAGACCATCCGGAACGCATCCATATGCACCGGGCCTGAATAAAAATCCTCTCTGGTCCGCGTATGAACAATCAGCTTTTTCAGCGGATAACGGTTAAAAACCGGGAGAAGATCTTTCATTTCCTCCGGAGAAGTCATTCCCAGACGTGTTTTGACAGAAACTTCCGTTCCGTCAGGCAGTGCGGCGAATATTTCCCGGAAAAACATGTCCAGCGCATCCGGATCCGCAAGAAATCCGGCTCCCCTATGCTTTGTCACGACGGTTGCGGACGGACAGCCGAGGTTCAGATTGATCTCATGATACCCCATCGCGGCAAGATTTTCCGCCGCCCACAGAAAATCCGCCGCGTGGCTGGTCAGAACCTGCGGAACAACCGGAACCGCTGCATTGTTCGCCGGGTCGATCTCTTTTCCCTCGCGGCTTTTCCATTTCCGGGTCTGCCGGGCCGTCAGAAACGGCGTATAGTAGGCAGAAATTCCGCCATAAAAACGATGATGTACGTTCCGGAATGTGTATCCGGTGATTCCCTCCATCGGAGCAAATAAAATCTTCATGCAATTGTTCCTGTCGTTGTTTTTTCTCTGCTACCGTCTGTCTGAAAAATTGCACAGCTGCATCGCAGTTCCGTCGGGGAGCGTCCGAAAGCCAAACTTCTCATAGAAGGAAACATTCCTGCTCTCTTCCGGCATAATTTCAATGTAGAGATAGTTTCGATACTTTTCTTTAACCATCCGGATCATGCTTCCGGCGATCCCGCGGCCGTGGTATTCGGGATCAACTAAAACATAGTGCATATAGGCCACCAGCTCGCTGTCATCAAGCAGCCTCGCCAGACCCACAAGACGGCTTCCGTCCCACGCCGTGATAACGGTAGAAGAATGCATCAGGGCTTTGTAAAGTCTGGATGGATATCGGCCCGAAATCCATCCCACCGACAAAAACAGACGCTGAACCTCATCCTGCGTAAACTTTCTTTCCTCAGTATATGTAATAATCGGATTATCCCCCTTCGTGTGTTTCAACATGCTCATTGTAGGAAAATAACTTCCGCCGAACAAGAGATTCGCAAATTTATGAGTCACTCATAAATTTTATAGTCACGATCCGTCCCGTCCTCTGACAAGAAACTTCAGAATGATTTTCGCCAGCTTCTCACTGTGCACAATGTAACTCCCGTGGGTTTCTCCGGACAGAATGATCTTCTCTGCCCCCGGAATTGTCCCGGCAATGTGGTCTGTCTCACTCTTTCTGATCAGATCATGCTGCCCGGCGACAATCAGGGTGTCCGCACGGATCTGCGCCAGTTCCTCATCGCTGATGTCCGGCTCCCGGACCATCAGCCGCATCAGCGGACTCCGCCCGAAAAAATGAAGAATTCTCATGCCCAGAAGGTACAGGCCCCGAAGCCCCTCCGGCCGCGTATTTGCCCCGCATGCGATCAGGGAGGAGATCCGGTCCGTTCTGGCCGCCGCCATCAGCCCGATGATGCCGCCGTCGGAAAACCCGACGACCGCGGCATTCCGAAGATTCAGCTTCTCCATAAACTGGATCAGATCCTCCGCCATCTCTCTGTAATGAAACTCCCCGATCCATCTGCTTCTTCCGTGTCCCCGCGAATCCGGAAGATAACAGGTAAACCGTTTTTCCAGAATCGCAGCTGTCCGGTCGAAAATCGTATGATCTTCACCGTTTCCGTGTATCAGAATCACCGGGCGGCCCTGTCCGACTGTTTCATAAGAGATGTCCACATGATTGACATGAAGCTGTTTCAATCTGTCCTTTCCTTTCCACTGTGCTTCTTCTCATGCTGCACGCGCCGCATTTCCAGAAACGCATGAACGTAATCGCCAAATCCCCTGGAATCGAGGACGGCAAAAGCCGCTTCCTCCATCCAGAACGACATATGCTTCGGATAGCATACGACATAGATGCTCTTCCACTCCGGATTAAACTTGTCTTTTGCAATGTACAGCGGCTTGAACCCGTAGATGTAGTTCATATTTTCATAAATATAATGCTCCGCCTTTTCAATCAGCCGTGGATGATCCCCGTCGTCCGTATTGAAAAACGGAGCGACTCCAAGACTTGCCTGCACCGCGCCCTCTTTTTTCAGCGTCTCCATGATGTCGTGAAACAGAAGCTCCATCACCCCGTGCGGACATCCTTCCCGGCGGCGCATGATGTCCACAATCCAGCCTGTTCCGCCCCGGTACGGGTTTAATACGTTGATTCCCTGAATCGTCCCTTCCGGATCAACGGCATAAAAGTATCTCTTGTCGCACGGCCGGTCCAGCATCAGGCTGCCGACGGCAAACTGCAGTCGGGCCGTATGTTTTTCCCCGAGCCACGCATCCGTGATTGCATGAAACTGCTGCTCGATCGTTTCATCCCGTTCCTGCCGCGGACAATATTCACGCACCGTGAGGCCGTAATTCACAGCCGTATGCCAAGAGGATCTTGCCTTGGCGCACCGGCCTCCCCGCATCGACCATGACTGTACATCGAAGACCGCTTCCTCTCCGCTCTTGAAGCAGCCGAACCCCTCCGCCCGGTACTCCGGAATATGCGTCTCATTTGTCATCAGAAAAACCAGATGCTTTTTTCTCGCTGCCGCAAAGGACCGCAGCAGATGAAGCATCGCCGGAAAATTCTCCGCCGCGCAGACCGGATCTCCGCAGACCACAATCGTATGTCCGGATTCCGCAAAACTGACCATGCCCTCCGGCTCCTCCGAAAAAAGCCACTGTTTATCCGGTTCCAGCGCGAGATACGCCAGAGAATTCTCCGCATACTTTCTCAGACAGGACAGCGCCCGGCTCCATTCCGCCTCCGTGGCCGATTTCGAAGCAGCTGTTACAAACCGGCCGCCGCTGTGCATTTCCGCATCTTTCATCATGATCATCCTCTCTCATCGTCAACAGGATCGCTTTATCCCAAGTATATTTTGAAATCCGGCTCAAGTAAACAAGAGAATTGCCTCTTGACATACTACGTCTGTCGTACTATATTAGGTTCGTCCAAGATACTACGACAATCGTATTACGTCAGATATAGTATATCAGTCGATACATCAATCATCCCGTCGGGATACAACCACACGGGCGCGCCCGACGAGATACCGAACCGGCCCGTCAAAGAGAGCGGCGGGATGCCGGGAATTATCAATCGGACAGGAAGGAGGTGCGGATGGGGATCAGCAGCGATGTCATCCGCGGTTACAACGATACGATTATTCTCTGCCTGCTTCTGGATGAACCGTCCTACGGGTACGAAATTTCCAGAAAGATCCGGACCAGGACCGCAGATGCTTATATCATCAAGGAAACCACCCTTTATTCCGCCTTTACCCGCATGGAAAAGAACGGTTACATTGAATCCTATCCCGGATTCGCGGACAACGGAAAACGGAGAACCTATTACCGGATTACGGACAGCGGGCGGCAATATTACCGGGAGAAATGTGAGGAATGGCAATTGACAAAAGATGTGATTGAACGTTTTATCAGAGAGGAGAACTCATGAACACCATTCGTAATTATCTGGAATCCATGTTTGCATATCTTCCGAACACCCCCGATGTGATCCGGGCGAAGTGTGAACTCGGTCAGATGATGGAGGACAAATACAATGAACTGATCAACGAGGGCAAGTCCGACAACGAGGCAGTCGCTCAGGTAATTTCCGAATTCGGCAATCTGGATGAACTGGGCGACGCGTTGGGGATCCGTGACATTCTGAAAGAGGAACAGTCCGCCGCGAGTCACATCCGCCAGGTTTCTTCGGATGAGGCGGAGAAATATCTGGAGGAAAAAGCGCATTATTCGCTTTTCGCAGGACTCGGAACCTTTTTCGCGATCATCAGCCCCTGCGGTGTGATTCTGGCAGGCACTTCCGGACACGCGTCCCGCACGCTGATGGCAGTCGGGGTCTTTTTCCTGCTCGCCGCAATCGCCGCCTGCATCACTCTCCATACCTACAGCGGCCTGCGCATGGCTTCCTGGAATTTCCTGAAGCTGGAGCCCTGCACGGTCGATTACGCGACTGCCGGAATGATCAATGATCTGCGGCGCAGCACTCACGACAGCACGATCCTGCAGCGGACGGTATCAATCCTTCTGTTCTGCAGCTGCTATATTCCTCTGGTGATCCTCCACATGATGATCGGGAAGAGCTCCGTCGACGGCGCAGGCGTTGTGATTCTCCTGTTCATGGTCGCTCTGGCCGTCCTGATCCTCACGGTCAGCGGTTCCCGTGAAGGCGGCTACAGAAGAATTCTCAGTCTCGGCGGCTCGCGGATCACCGGGAATTCTTCCGGCAAAAGCGACGTGGTCTATAACCGTCCCGCCGTCCGCGTCATTATGTCCGTCTTCTGGCCCACGGTCACCTGTCTCTATCTGATCATCAGCTTTCTGACCTTCTCATGGCAGATCAGCTGGATTATCTGGCCGATCGCCGCTGTGGTCAGCAGTCTGATCAAATCCGTCTTCGGCATCCGCAGGGAGGATTTTGAGAAATGAAAAAACGTACATTGTATCTGGCCCTGCTCTCCTTCGCCACCATCGCGGCGGTCTGCTACGGATCATGGACCTATCTGGGGCGTCCCTCGGTCACACTGACGAAAAACCAGTTTTCCTTCACGTTCAAAAGACCGGATGACACCACAATTCAGAAAAAGACAGGTGCCTTCGACAGTATCCGTCTTCATCTCCGGGCAGCCGATCTGGAGCTGAAAACCGGCGAAGACTACTGCGTAACCTATCAGGGACCGAAACAGGCTTGTCCCGCCTTCACTGTAAAAGACGGCGTTCTGACTGCGGCAGAACCCTCTCCGGAGAAGAATTCTCTTTCCTCAGCCTCACGCCAGACGGTAACCGTCACCGTACCGCAGGATCTGACACAATTAAAGGATCTTTCCCTTTTCTCCAACAACGGCGATCTCACGATCGACCCCGGCCATACAGTTACCATGAATACGCTGACCCTCGGCAGCGAGAACGGCGATCTCGCGCTGTATGACTGCCGCGGGAAAATGCTTACGGCAAAGGCGTCTAACGGCGATGTCGATCTGGAAACGATCCTGTTTTCAAATTCCGATCTGGAAAGCGGCAATGGAGATATTTCCCTGACAACGGCGGACAGCCTGGGAAATTACACCATTTCAGCGGACTCCGGCTCAGGGGATATCTCCATCGGAAAGAACAGCTACTCCCTCGATGACGATGATCACTCCTCCATTTCTGTCGGCAAGGGTCCGCAGACGATATCGCTGAGTACAGATAACGGAGACATCGATGTGAGCGGCCATTGATCTCCGGGCAGCCACACTGCGGGATGCCTGCGGCAGACATGCTGCGAACCGTCTGCGGCAGACATGCCCCGGAAACATTTGCGGCAGACATGCCGCAAAAATATTTGAAAGGCACAAGAGAAATTTACCGTCGCAGACAACAATTTGAAATGTTGATGGTACTCTTTCGAAGACCTTTACCATTAAATTGTTTGTTATTCACTATGGATGGC
>ONLT01000159.1 GCA_900318755.1 uncultured Eubacteriales bacterium | reverse complement strand
GGCTTTCTTCTGCGCCTCTCACCGACCGGCAGCTCTCTTTCGAATCTGGCGGCAGCTACTTGTTCCCTTCTTCGCCGTTAATGATCACAGTATATCCGCTGTTCCGCACAATGTCAATTACATCTTCTCCTGAAATCGCGCGCGCGGATCAGCGAGCCGATGAAATTTCCGAGCATATCGTACGTGTAGGAGATACATTCCATGTTTTTGTACGGCGGATTGTCTACGCCGTAATAGCCGATCCGCTTTTTATTGATGTACATCGGACCGACGACCAGTGAATTGATGTTCTGCGGTTTCAGAATGTCATACAGCGCCGGACTGATGCTTTTGTACTCCTCGATGTCCCGGATCATGACGTTGCCGCGTTTTTCAAACGTCTCGTACCAGGGTTCCATGACCTCCGCCGGAATGTTCTGCAGCGTATCCTTCGCGGGCATGACGCCCTCCGCGCACCACTCATACGTGTTGCTGCACGATCCGTCCGGCGCCTCCTCAAAAATATACACGCGGTCGCTCTCCAGATGCCTGCCGAGGGATTTCAGCAGCTCATTGATGGCGGTATCCGGATCCGGCGCCGCCAGCGACTCCTCCTCCGCCTTGCTGATCACGCGGGAGATCGTCATCATCTCAACGATCGTGCTGACCTGCCGGAGCTCATAGCCCTGATCGACGGCGATCGTCAGACGGAGGCGCTTATCCCCGTCCTCAAGGATGGTGCGCCGCATGGAGTAAAATTTTTTTTGTGACCGGGTTGCTCATATTCCGGACTTCAAACTGGTTTTTACATAGACGCGGATTGCTGCAGTCCCCGCAGACCTTTTTAAATCCGCGCAGCGCCTCGTAACACTTCCGTCCGAGCAGAGCGGAGGGAGATTCGTATCCCATGGACCTGCAGCACGCCTTATTCACATACACAAGCGTGTCATCTTCCAGATCGACCACAAATACAATGTCCTGATAACTGTCGAAAATCGAAAAACGCCGTTTCATAAGCCATCCCTCACTATTATCAATGTTTTTCGAATCATTCGGTCAGATCCGGCGCGGATCCGTTACACATTTTCAATTCCCGGATCCGTTACGCATCTTCGATTCCCGGATCCGTGAGCAGATTTTCCCCGCGGGCGGCGCCTGTGGCCAGTGTGTCACACCGCTCGTTCAGCTCGTCGCCGTCATGGCCGCGCACCCAGACAAACCGCACATCATGCGGTTTTTTCGCCTCCAGAAGCCGCTTCCACAGATCTGCGTTTTTAACCGGCTCGTCCTTTCCCCGCTTCCAACCCTTCCGCACCCAGGTATCAATCCAGCCGAGATTGAACGGGTTCACGAGATACTGGGAGTCGGAATGAAGCGTCACATCGCACGGAAACCGCAGCTCCTCGAGGGCGGCGATGGCCGCCATCAGCTCCATCCTGTTATTCGTCGTTTTTTTATAGCCGGCGGACAGCTCCTTCCTGTGCAGTTCGCCGCTGCTGTCCCGATACAGAAGAACGGCGCCGTATCCCCCCGGACCTTCCGGGTTCCTGCGTGCGGCTCCGTCCGTGTAAATCTCCACGTGTTTCCGATCCATCCGTCTTTCCCGTCCCTTCGTCTGTTCTTCGCCGGTCAATCCATGCCGCATTCCGCCCGGAGCTTTTCCGCAAGGGAAGCGCCGAGCGCTCCGGCCTTTGACGCGGGCCCGCTGATCACGCCGCGCGTCAGCTTTTTTATCTTCCGGTCGTAGCAGAGCCCCCGGAGAATCAGCGTGCCGTCTTCAATTCTCGCACTGGCGGACGCCGCCGCGGATCTCCCTCTGGTGACCATGTCCGCGAACACGCGCTCCGAAACCGCCTCGCACGCGGATTCCTCATCAGAAAATCCTTCCAGATAGGAATAATTTTCCTCCGCCCGTCCCTGGGCCGCCAGAATTCCCTGCCCCGGATCCGGCATCAGCTCCTGCTCCGCAAAATACCGGCTGATCCGTTGTTGAAAACCGGACAGGACCAGATCCGCGGAGGGCATTACAATCCCGCTGTAATGGCCGTCGTCGACGCGTTCCACAAGTCCGGAGATCGTTCCCTTCGCGATGGCGAAGCGGAAGTCCGGGAAAATCTGCTTCAGCTGTACGGCCTTCATCAGCGTCGTCGTCGCCATCGG
Organism: uncultured Eubacteriales bacterium; assembly: GCA_900318755.1. Classification (GTDB taxonomy): domain Bacteria; phylum Bacillota; class Clostridia; order Lachnospirales; family Lachnospiraceae; genus CADBRN01. Next base: position 542 of record ONLT01000159.1, on the reverse strand, counting down.
CCGCGACGGATCCGGCCGGGCCTTCCCCTTCGGAAGAACCAGCGCGTCGCGGGAATCCGTCCGTTTTGCGTACGCCACGATCGGCAGTTCATCCGGGATCTGATACGGAATCTCCGTCAGGTCCCGGAACGTCAGATCGGTCAGTCCGCTTCGGAGCGCGTCCTCCAGCGCGTTCTCGCTCTCCGCCGCGGCCTCCGCTGTCGATTCATTTTTTTCCGTCGTGCGGATCGAGATCGTCACCACTTCCATGTCCGGCCGGTACTCCCCGAGATAGCCGGTCAGAACCTCGTTCCGCGCCTCCGAGAGCTCACCCTCGATGCTCCCGATCGATATCCTTTTTTCTTTCAATGAAACCCCTTATTCTGTCACCGGTTCGCGAGCTCGCCCGCGACGTCCTCCCACGTGATGCCTTTTTCCGCCATCAGTACCATCATATGATACAGAAAATCCGACATCTCATACACCGACTCCTGCTTGTCCGGATTCTTCGCGGCGATTACGATCTCGGTCGCCTCCTCACCGACTTTTTTCAGGATCTTGTC
>ONLT01000161.1 GCA_900318755.1 uncultured Eubacteriales bacterium | reverse complement strand
CGGCCGTTCAGATCCGGCAGCTGGATGCCCGCGCTGCCGGATGGAGCCTTCTGTTCGTCCGCCAGTGGCATCGTCAGCGCGATGGAGATGCGGGTTCCCTTTGATTCGTCGGATTCCGCCGTGAGCGTGTTGGCGCCCATCGCGAGCATGTAGCTCTTCAGGATGATGAGATCGATGTCCAGGGAGCCGAGGTCGGAGTCGATCCGGTCGCGCACATAATCGTAGGGGCGGAACAGCGACTGGAGCCGTTCCTGATCGATCACGATCCCGCGGCTTTCAACCGCGAATTCCAGAGTCACCGCGCCGCGGCTCCGGAAAAGCTCGCGGGAGGTGAGGGCGATGCGGCCGCCCTTTACCGTGTAACTGACGGCGCTCTGAAGCATCTTCATGAGAATCTGCTGCATACAGTGCTGGTCGGCCGAGACCGTCAGATTCGCGATCCGGTCGGTGTCGCGGGAGTAGAGCAGTCCCTTTTCGTAGACCGTCGGCTGGATGACGCTGTCGATTCTGCGGAACAGATCCTGCAGAAGGAGCGGCTCCGGCTTCAGCGTGATCTCGTGTTTCGAGATGCGCCGAAGATCGAGGACGTCGTCGATGGTGGAGCTCATGTACGTTCCCGACATGGAAATTTTGTGCAGGTACGCCTCGATCGCGCTTGTCTCGTGCGGATCCTCATCCTGCGCGATCCGCGTCAGGCCCATGATGGAGTACAGCGGCGTTCGGATATTGCGGCTGAGCATATTCAAAAACGTGTTCTTTTCGTTGATTTCGTCGTTGGCCTTCCGGAGGGCGCTTTCCAGATGATCGGAGTAGCGCGACGCCTTCTGAAACGCGTCGGAGATATCGCTGATGCCGCAGATCACCTCGCTGTCGGAAAGCTTGTAGAACGAGACCTTCTTCAGCTGGATGGATCCGGCATCTCCGCGGACAATCAGGTCCGTGTGGTAGATCGGGTTCTCTGAAAGCGCCGATTCGATTGTGTCGAGGGTCAGCTTTTCGAGGGTCCGGTCCGGATCGGGGTCAGCCGATACGTCCAGGATATATTTCCGGATCATGGATTCGAATTCATAGCGGATGCCGGTCGTTTTCTGCCAGATCACATCCTTTGAGAAGAGCGTCCGCGCTTTGCCGGTCATCATATCCAGGAGAATGAGATCGTCAAACTCACCTGCGGCAAACACATCGAAGAGTTTTGCCTTTTCTTCTGTTGAAAGATTGAATGTCATTTCGTTCGCCCCGGTTCTTAATCAAATGATTCAGTTTAGAGTCGGATAAAAATGCATAGATTTTCGTTTGCATCTAATTATAGCATAGTGAAAAAATGATTGTAAACATCGGAACGGATCAAAATTAATTCTGAAAAATTGACAATTATTCTGTGAAAATGTAAGGATTTTATAAAATGGGGGTTTAAAAAATGTATTTTTTGAGACGCAGAGAAGAATTGTTACAATAGTATGCAAAATTTACTTTTATTTCCTGGCCGGATTGAGTACAATAGAATTAATAAAATCACGAAAGGAACGTGTTTTATGTATCAAAAGACACAAATGTCTGTCAGCGTCCAGCCTACCTGCGTGGTGGGAATCGGAGCATCGGCCGGCGGTCTGGAAGCGCTGCAGGAGTTTTTAACCTTTCTTCCCTCCAACACAGGGATGGCGTTTGTTATCATCCAGCATCTCGCGCCGGATCACAAGAGCCTGCTGGCCGAGATTCTCGGGAAATACAGCTCGATGCCGGTGACGGAAATTCAGGACGGCATGGCGGTTGAGCGAAATCATATCTATATGATTCCGCCGAAATATAATGTAGAAATTGTGGCGGACGTGCTCCGCCTCCGCGAGTATGACCCGCGGGCGATCAACCACCCGATCGACGTGTTCTTCCGGTCGCTGGCGGCTGCCTACGAGAACCGCGCGGTGGTCGTGATTCTTTCCGGAACCGGTTCGGACGGAACGAACGGGATCCGCTCTATCAAGGAGCAGAACGGCGTTATCATCGTGCAGTCTCCGGAATCCGCCAAGTTCGACGGAATGCCGAGAAACGCGATCTCGACCGGTTTCGTCGACCTGATCCAGAAGCCGGATTCGATCGCGCGCGAGCTCGGCCATATTGCGGCCTCGATGACGGATGAGGGCACGAAAAATCTGCTCTCGGATCAGGATCTGATGTCGCAGGTCTTCTCGATCCTGAAAAACGTCACAAACATCAATTATACCTATTATAAGAAGACGACGATTCTGCGCCGCATCGAGAGGCGTCTGGTCGTCACCCACAACCGGAACCTGCGCGAATACGTGAATTATCTGAATAACAATCCGGAGGAAGCGAAGCTTCTGGCGAAGGAGGTTCTGATCGGCGTGACGAGCTTCTTCCGCGACCCGGATTATTTTGAGGTCCTGAAGGAGAGCGTCATCAAGACGCTGCTGCGCGATTCGGACCGCGAGAAACAGATCCGCGTGTGGGTCGCCGGCTGTTCGACCGGCGAGGAGGCATATTCCATCGCCATTCTCTTCGAGGAGGCGATGGAGGAACTGAATCTCCGCAGGGACGTCAAGATCTTCGCGACGGATCTGGACGCGGATTCCATCGCGACCGCGGTGCGCGGCGTCTACGGCGACAATATCATCGAGGACGTGTCGGTGGCGCGCCTCTCAAAGTATTTCAGCCGCAAGGGGAACAAGTATGTCATCCATCATGACATCCGCAAGATGATCATATTCGCGCAGCACAATGTGTTCCAGGATCCGCCCTTCGGCCGGCTTGATCTGATCAGCTGCAGGAACGTGCTGATCTATTTCCAGGCGGTGCTGCAGCGCAATCTGTTCTCCATCTTTCACATGGCGCTGAACGATCACGGATATCTCTTTCTGGGGCGTTCGGAGTCGGTGATCGACTATGATGACGTTTTCCGCGCCTTCTGCGCGAATGAGAAGATTTTTATCCACAATCAGTCCGGAAAGGCTCCGGAGCACGAGCGCGTCAGCTACTCGATGCAGAATGTGGAGCACAATATGGAGCCGATCGAGATTCAGCGGATGGAGGAGGACGCGGAAGTCCGCTACCAGTCCAATGAGCTGGACACCTCGATCCTTGAGACGCTGATGCCGGCCAGCGTGCTGGTGGACAGCAAGAACGAGATGACGAGGACGTACGGGGACTGCTCGAAGTTTCTGTCCATCCCCACCGGCGCGGCGACGCTGGATATTTTCAATCTGCTCCGGAACGATCTGAAGATCGCGGTTTCGACCGCGCTGCGCGATTCGAGAGAGAGCAGCTCGAAGGCCAGCTACGACATGGTCCCCGTCCAGCTGGAGGAGAAGCCGGAGTACATCTCGATCATCGCCCAGCCGATCCTTGACAAGCACGGGCAGAAGACGGACTACACGGCGATCTCATTCCTGCGGGGAAAGCGTGAGATCTCCGGCGATATGAAGCAGTATCAGATCGACATCGCCGCGTCGCGCCGGATCTCGAATCTGGAGCATGAGCTTCGCGTCACGAAGGAAAATCTGCGGCAGACCGTCACCGAGCTCGAATCGGTGAACGCGGAGCTGCAGGCGGCGAACGAGGAGCTTCTGACGGCGAATGAAGAGCTGCAGTCTTCAAACGAGGAGCTGCAGTCCGTGAACGAGGAGCTCTACACGGTCAATTCCGAGTATCAGTCCAAGGTCTCCGAGCTGGCGGGGCTGAACGACGATATGGCGAATTTCCTCTCGACGACGCTTGTCGGGATTCTGATGGTAGACCGGGACCTCAATATCCGGAAGTTTACCGAGTATATCTCGACGGAGTTTAATGTGGTTGATCAGGACGTGGGCCGCTCGCTCCGCTACATCACGTATAATTTCGCGACCATCGACCTGATTTCGCTCTGCCGGAAGGTTCTCGACACGATGACGCCGATCGAGCAGCACTGCGCGTCCGTATCGGGAAAGACGTATCTGATCCGGATCGCGCCGTACCTCGTGCACGAGAACGCATCCGCCATCAAGGACGGCGGGACGGACGCGGCGTCGCGGAAGAACCTGCGCGGTCTCGTCATCACCTTTGTCGATACGACGAAGCAGATCGATGATCAGGAACAGATCGAGGAGATGGCAAAGGCGCTCCGCCAGGCGGTCAAATCCAGCCAGGAGAAGGAGACCTTCCTCTCGCATATGTCCCATGATATGCGGACGCCGATGACGGCGATCTTCGGCCTGACGCAGCTGAGCCTGCAGGAGCCGGGGCTGCCGGATCCGGTGCGGGACAATCTCGAAAAAATCGAGACCTCGAGCCAGTATCTGATCGGTTTGATCGAGGAGATTCTGGAGATGAGCCGGATCAACGCCGGCAAGATCGTATCGGTCAGCTCGGCGGTGGAAGAGGAAAAGGTGCTCAACTCCGTCGCGGCGATCATCAGCGAGCAGGCGCGCAGCGCGGGAATCTCCTTCTCGCTGGCGGTGAGCGGTTCGAAGGGGCGGTACGTCCTCATGGACAGCCATCACGTCGAGCGCGTGCTGATGAATCTGCTTTCCAACAGCCTGAAGTTCACGCCAGAGGGAGGCACGATTTTCCTGGATGCGAAGGTCCGATACAAGGGGAACCGCTCCTACCACACGTATGTGGTGAAGGACAACGGAATCGGGATCAGCGAGTCGTTCCAGCAACGCATGTTCCTGCCGTTCGAGCAGGAGAACGCGGACGGCGAGTATCACGACGGGACCGGTCTGGGTCTGTATATCGTCAAGAATCTTGTCGAGCTGATGGGCGGAACGATCGAATGCCAGAGTCTCCTGGGCCACGGGACGACATTTACGGTCAACCTGTCCTACGAACTGGCGACCGATGAACAGATTCAGCTGCAGACGCACCGGACCGGAACGTTCGAGGATCAGGTGCTCTACGGAAAGAATGTGCTTCTCGCGGAGGACAACCAGATCAACGCCGAGGTGATCATCAAGATTCTCAGCACAAAGGGCATCCACGCGGAGCTTGCCAGCGACGGACAGGAGGCGGTGGATCTCTTCCGGATGCAGGGAGCCTACCATTACCAGGCGATCTTGATGGATCTGATGATGCCGGTTCTGAACGGTCTCGACGCCGCAGCGAAAATCCGCGCCACGGACAGTCCGGACGCCGCGACTATCCCGATCATCGCGCTGACCGCCGATGTGACGGAGGACCTGGAAGAGCGCTGCCAGGAGGCCGGAATCAACCGCGCGGTCGGCAAGCCGATCGATTCGGCGAAGCTGTTCGCGCAGCTTGCGGAGGAGTTCCAGCGGCAGATTCACGATGTCGGGGAGACGACCGCGGAGGAAGAGAAAGAAGATTCCGGCACGAAGGAGGAATCCCACCCGGAGGAGGAATCCCACCCGGTGTGACAGGAACGGATCGACAGACAATGGAAGGGGAACGCTTTGACTGAAATAAAGAGACAGCTCAGGGAATGGGGCGCCGACCCGGACGGTGCGATTGAACGCATGATGAACGATGAGGCGTTTTACGGAAAAATGCTGAACAAATTTGCGGCGGAGGATGAGCTCAGCGAGCTCGGCATCATTGCGAGGCAGGATCCGAAGGAAGGATTCCGGATCGCGCACAATCTGAAGGGCACAGCGGGGACGCTGGGCCTGACGCCCCTCTACGATGCAGTCTGCGAGGTCGTCGAGGACCTGCGCGGAGAACCGAAGGATTCGCTTGAAAAAGATCTGGAGCGGTTTGCGGATTTAAGAGAGCAGTACTTCCGGATCATCGGATTATAAAACAGAGGACGCAGGGCCCTGTTCTGAACGACGGAACCGGATGGAATCCCATATCGAAGAGGTTCGATGGAGGATCCCATCCGGTTTTCTGCTGATACAAAGACCTCTGCGCTACGGTCAGATGCCGGCGCCGCGGAGTATCGCGTCCGCCTTCGCGTAGGCTTCCTCGTTCCACGGGTAGGAGGATTCTGTGACGCCTGCGTCGTCAAGAAGCGACCGGGCGTCTCCGTCCTTGAGGGTGTGGATCGTCTCGCCGAGCATTACCATCTGATCCGGGAAGCCGGCGCGGTCTTCCTCGGAGAGTCCCGCCATATACTGCGCAGTCTGCGTCTGGAGATAATCCTCGCTGATGTCGGTCGCCATTGTGAAGTCGAGAACATCGGCGGCGACGATGGTCGCTTTCAGTGTGCTACCCGCCGTGCCGATTTCGACGTCGGTCTGAATTTCCGTCAGGATCACGGAAAGATCCGGCGCGACGTCTTTGACGTTCGCGTCCGGTCCGACCGCCGATTCAGATGAGACCGAGGCGACGGATTCGGATGAAGCCGAAGCGGAAGAAGCAGCCGGTGCGGTCACGGATTCGGAGCGGACCGCGGAAGAAGCGGCGGATGAGGAGACGGCCTTGCTGCCGGCGGAAGCGGAGGAGGATCCGGATCCGGAGCCGCCGCAGGCGGAGAGCGCCAGCGCCGATGCGAGAAGGCCCGCCGCTGCGATGGATTTCAGATGATTCATATTCATTCACCTCACAATTGCAATCGGAATTTCCATTCATCTTTCTGAACACATTGTAAATCATCGCGCCGGAGGGCGCAATCCCGGCGCGTATCGTAATTTTTCGGCATGGTATGGCAAAAATGACGAAAAAATACGAGTGATCACACCTGGTTTATGATATAATTAATGCCATATTATTAGAAAGGAGACAGATATGGCTGAGAATCTTTTTACGAATGATGTGATTATCTCCTGGCTTCAGTATTTCGCACAGAACACGACCGTGGACCTGGAACGTGTGAAAATGCTCGATATTACGAAGAAGAATAAAAGCGTCATCCCGACCGTCGAGTCGCACAAGGCGACGCTTGTTTTCACGGAAGCGGGTGATCCGGATATTTTTTACCGCATGTGGAACGCGGGTTTGGGCGAGTGCGAGGTCTGGTACAACGACGGATCCGAGCCGTCCGGCGAGATCCGCCATGACAAGCTCAAAAGCATGATCGACCGCGGGATCAACGCGTCCGCCGGTATGCTGATCCTGAACGACAACGCGCGGAATACGTATAAGATCGGCATGGACAATGAAAATTTTCGCCGCGGATCCGTGCGCTACGTCGGCAGCGAGATCCGGTCCGTCATTCTCAACAAGATGCAGGTCGGTCTGCAGGACGATATCATCGTGATCAGCGGCGAGAGCATCGCGGTTGAGGCGGCGATTATCGCGCAGGAGGGCAGCGTGACGGCGGTCGAGTACAACAGCGACGACCGGAAGACGCTGGAGGAAAACATCGATCATTTCGGCACGCGGAACATTCAGGTCATCGATCACGTGGACGACGAGACGATGAAGGGTCTGCCGGTGCCGTCCCTTGTGTTCATGGTCGCCTCGGCGAGCATGGAGCAGGAGCTCGCGTGTCTGACGCGCATGAATCCGAACATCAGCGTCGTGATCTATACGCTGGATTTCGGCGTCGCCGCAAACATTGACCACGTTTTTGAGAAGTATCATATCATCGATAAAGAAGTGATTCAGATCACCGTACAGAAGCTGAACTCGAGAAATACGTTTGAGACGCAGCCCGCGCCCTGGATTATTTCCGGAAAAGCGGCGAGAAGACGTTGATCTTAAGTGAATGGTTCCGCGGGCGGTGCCCGCGCAGATTTTAAGTTGACTGAGGGGGAAAACAGTACCATGGCAAAAGAAAAAAAAGGCGGCTTCAGCGGCCAGTTCGGATTTGTGATCGCTGCGGCCGGAAGCGCGGTCGGCGTCGGAAATATCTGGAGGTTTCCGTATCTGGCGGCGCGTGACGGAGGCGGCCTGTTTCTGATTATCTATCTGATTCTGGTGCTGACGTTCGGATTCACACTGCTGACGTCGGATATCGCGATCGGGAGAAAGACGCAGAAAAGCTCGATTTACGCTTACGCTCAGATGCGCCCGAAATGGAAATTCCTGGGTGTGCTCACATTCATTGTTCCGGTTCTGATCATGACGTACTACGCGGTCATCGGCGGATGGATCACGAAGTACATCTTTGTGTATCTGATGGGCGACGGAACCGCGGCGGCCGGCGACGGCTACTTCACGGCGTTCATCACGTCAAAGGTTTCTCCGGTTATATTCGGACTGGTCTTCATGCTTCTGACGGCGCTGATCGTCTACAACGGCGTCGAGAAGGGAATTGAGCGCTGCTCGAGATTTATGATGCCGGTTCTGTTCGTGATGATCGCGATCATCGCGGTGTACGCGCTGACGCTTTCGAACACGGGCGCGGACGGTGTGACGAGAACCGGGCTGCAGGGTTTCGCTTATTATCTGAAACCGGATCTGACCGGTGTGACGCCGTCGCAGTTCTTCTCGATCCTGCTTGACGCGATGGGCCAGCTGTTCTTCTCGCTGAGCGTCTCGATGGGAATTATGATCACCTACGGATCGTACGTTAAGAAAGACGTCGATCT
>ONLT01000162.1 GCA_900318755.1 uncultured Eubacteriales bacterium | reverse complement strand
GAAGCGAGGCCGATCCGGATCGCGTCAAATGTAAATGCGTCATTGGTAACTTCTTTATTTACGACTTCCGGCATTCTTTTACCCCTTTCATAAGGTTCGATCGTTTCAAAACAACAGGCAGAAATTACTCATTGTCGCCGTCGTCATAACCATCTTCCAGCTCGTCCAGAAGCTCCTGCTCATCGTCGTCGGAGTCTTCGTCCTCCTCGACGTTCTTGAGTTCTTCATTCTCGAACTCCTGCTTGCTGTAGCCGTATTTTCCGAACGAACGCTCTTCCTCGTCCCTGTTCGAGTAGCGGTCTCCCTCGATGATGGAGCGCAGGCTGGTGTTTCCGTAATCGACGGACTCCATCAGCTTCGCTTCGGTTCCGTCCTCCTTGAGGACGCGCACATCGAGCGCGAGAGACTGCAGCTCCTTCAGGAGAACCTTGAAGGACTCCGGGATGCCCGGCTCCGGGATGTTCTCTCCCTTGATAATCGCCTCATACGTCTTCACACGTCCCACGACATCATCGGACTTCACGGTCAGGATTTCCTGAAGCGTGTAAGCCGCGCCGTAAGCCTCGAGGGCCCAGACCTCCATCTCTCCGAAACGCTGTCCTCCGAACTGAGCCTTGCCGCCCAGAGGCTGCTGCGTAACCAGCGAGTAAGGACCGGTCGAACGCGCGTGGATCTTGTCGTCGACCAGATGGTGCAGCTTCAGATAATGCATGTGGCCGACGGTAGTCGGGTTATCAAACGGAAGACCGGTGCGGCCGTCGCGGAGCTGAACCTTTCCGTCTCTGGAGATCGGCACGCCCTTCCACACTTTTCTGTGCTCCTTGTGCTCATCCAGGTACTGGTAAACCTCCGGAAGCAGCAGATCCTTATATTTCGCGGTAAACTCCTCCCACGTATCGTTCGCGTAGGAATTCGCCAGTTCCAGCGTATCCTGGATATCCACCTCGTTCGCGCCGTCAAAGACGGGGGTCGATACATTAAACCCGAGCACCATCGCGGCCAGCGACAGATGAATCTCCAGAACCTGTCCGATATTCATTCGGGACGGAACGCCGAGGGGGTTCAGAGCGATGTCAAGCGGACGGCCGTTCGGCAGGAACGGCATATCCTCCACCGGAAGAACGCGGGAGACAACACCCTTGTTTCCGTGACGTCCGGCCATCTTATCTCCGACCTGGATCTTTCTCTTCTGCGCGATGTAGATGCGGACCGCCTGGTTAACGCCCGGCGACAGCTCGTCCCCGTTCTCCCGGGTGAACACCCGCGCCTCAACGACAATGCCGTACTCGCCGTGCGGAACCTTCAGGGAAGTGTCGCGGACCTCGCGCGCCTTCTCGCCGAAAATAGCGCGGAGCAGGCGCTCCTCCGCCGTCAGCTCGGTCTCGCCCTTCGGAGTGACCTTTCCGACCAGAATATCTCCGGCGCGGACCTCCGCTCCGATACGGATGATGCCGCGGTTGTCCAGATCCTTCAGCGCGTCCTCGCCGACGCCCGGAACGTCCTTCGTGATTTCCTCCGGCCCGAGCTTCGTGTCACGCGCCTCCGCGTCGTACTCCTCGATGTGGATCGAGGTGTAGACATCGTCCTGTACGAGACGCTCGCTGATCAGAACCGCGTCCTCGTAGTTATATCCTTCCCACTCGATGAATCCGATGAGCGGGTTCTTGCCGAGCGCAAGCTCTCCGCCGGAGGTCGAAGGACCGTCCGCGATGACCTCGCCTGCGTCAACGTGCATCCCTTTCGTGACGATCGGGCGCTGGTTGTAGCAGTTGCTCTGGTTGCTTCGCATAAACTTCGTCAGATGATAGTCGCTCTTCGTCCCGTCGTCGTTGTTCACGCGGATCTCATTCGAAGCCGCGTACGTGATCGTACCGGATTTCTCCGCCACGACGCAGATGCCTGAGTCAACCGCCGCCTTCTCCTCGATACCGGTGCCGACCGCCGGCGCCTCGGTAAACAGGAGCGGAACCGCCTGACGCTGCATGTTCGATCCCATCAGGGCGCGGTTCGCGTCGTCGTTCTGCAGGAACGGAATCAGCGCGGTCGCGACCGAAAAGACCATCTTCGGCGATACATCCATGTAGTCGATGAGGCTTCTCTCATAGGCCTGCGTCTCGTCTCTGTAGCGTCCGGACACGTTGCGGTGAACGAAATGGCCCGCTTCATCGAGCGGCTCGTTCGCCTGCGCGATGTGATAATTATCCTCCTCATCCGCCGTCATGTAGACGACCTGATCGGTGACGACCGGGTTCTGCGGATCGGCCTTGTCAATCTTGCGGTAGGGCGCCTCGATGAAGCCGTATTTGTTGATCCTCGCGTAAGAAGCCAGCGAGTTGATCAGACCGATGTTCGGGCCCTCAGGGGTCTCAATCGGGCACATTCTTCCGTAATGAGAGTAATGTACATCACGCACCTCGAATCCGGCGCGGTCTCTCGACAGACCTCCGGGGCCGAGGGCGGAAAGACGTCTCTTATGGGTCAGCTCGGACAGCGGGTTGTTCTGGTCCATGAACTGGGACAGCTGGGAAGATCCGAAGAACTCCTTGACCGCCGCCGTGACCGGCTTGATGTTGATCAGCGACTGCGGGGAAACCGTGTCGAGATCCTGCGTGGTCATGCGTTCGCGCACCACTCTCTCCAGTCTGGAAAGACCGATGCGGTACTGGTTCTGAAGCAGCTCACCGACGCAGCGGATCCGACGGTTGCCCAGATGGTCGATGTCGTCCTGATTGCCGATGTGGTACTCCAGATGCATATTGTAATTGATGGAAGCGAAGATATCCTCTTTCGTGATATGCTTCGGGATCAGATCGTGTACGCTCAGCCGGATCTGCTCCTTCAGCTCCTCCGGATCGCTGTTCTCCGCGAGGATCTTCTCCAGAACCGGATAATAAACCTCCTCGGTGATCCCCAGCTCCTCCGGATCGCAGTCCACATAGCGGCGCAGATCGACCATCATATTGGAGAGAACCTTGACCGGCCGGTCCTGTCCCTCCGCCTCAATCCAGACGTACGGAACCGCCGCGTACTGAATGTCATCCGCCATCTTTCGGGTGACCTTCGTGCCCTGCTCCGCGATGATCTCGCCGGTCGACGCGTCCACCACATCCTCCGCGAGGATATGTCCGGCGATGCGGTTGCGGAACGCAAGCTTCTTATTAAATTTGTAGCGGCCGACCTTCGCCAGATCGTACCGGCGCGGATCGAAGAACATGCCGTTGATCAGAGTCTCCGCGCTCTCCACAGCCGGCGGCTCGCCCGGACGGATCTTCTTGTAGAGCTCTACAAGTCCCTCCTGGTACGTCGTAGCCGGATCTTTTCCGAAGCTGGCAAGGATCTTCGGTTCCTCACCGAAATAATCGATAATCTCCGCGTTCGTTCCGAGACCGAGGGCGCGGATCAGCTGCGTGATCGGAACCTTTCTGGTCCGGTCGACACGGACGTAAAAAATGTCGTTGGAGTCTGTCTCATACTCCAGCCACGCGCCCCGGTTCGGGATCACGGTGCAGGAATACAGCTCTTTTCCGAGCTTATCGTGCGAGACCGCATAATAAATGCCCGGCGAACGGACCAGCTGGGATACGATAATACGCTCCGCTCCGTTGATAACAAAGGTACCGGTCGCCGTCATCAGCGGAAGATCTCCCATGAAAATCTCGTGCTCGCTGATCTCGTCCTTCTCCCGGTTGTAGAGACGGACGCGGACTTTAAGCGGCGCAGAGTACGTAGCGTCCCTCTGCTTGCACTCTTCGATGGAATACTTCTTATCCTCTTCATAGAGCTTGAAATCTACGAATTCCAGACTCAGCTTTCCGCCGAAATCCTCGATCGGGGAGATGTCATCAAACGCTTCCTTCAGACCTTCCGAAAGGAACCACGCGTATGAATTCTTCTGAACCTCGATCAGGTTCGGCATCTCCAGGACTTCATTCCGTCTCTGGTAGGTCATTCGTATATTTCTGCCGCTCTTGACCGGACGTACCCTGTTTTTCTCCATTGACGCTTCACACTCCTTGCGTATTTTATAAAAGGTAAACAGTTTCCAATGGGTACTGATTATAAGCGCAACTCGCCATAATAGTGCATTTTCTAGAATACCACAAAAGACATGACGTGTCAAAGAGTTTTTCCGGCGGCTTCCGCCGGAACCTCTGATCCGCCATGCCTCTTACGAAGCGCGATATTAACATAGCAGGAACGCAGTACTGCATCTTCCGATGCCGGTACTGCGTTCCCCTTACGCAGAACCGCGAACGCGGTCTTGTGAAACGTCTGATTACTTAAGGGTAACCTTAGCGCCCTGCTCCTCAAGTTTCGCCTTGATGTCGTCAGCCTCTGCCTTCGCAGCCGCCTCTTTGACGATCTTCGGAGCGCCGTCTACCAGATCCTTCGCGTCCTTCAGGCCAAGGCCGGTAATCTCGCGGACAACCTTGATGACCTTAACCTTGTTCGGGCCGACCTCGGTCAGCTCAACGTCGAACTCAGTCTTCTCTTCCTCAGCAGCGCCGCCCTCGCCTGCGCCTGCAGCAGCAACTACAACGCCCGCGGAAGCGGATACGCCGAACTCTTCCTCACATGCTTTTACAAGATCGTTCAGCTCAAGAACGGAAAGCTCTTTGATCGCAGCAATAAACTCTTCGGTTGTTAATTTTGCCATTTTATTTTCCTCCATTATTTTTTGAATTCAGATCAGGACAGACTCGAAATTATTCTGCCGGTGCGGCTTCTTCCGCCGGTGCAGCCTCTCCGTCCTTCTCGGCGATCTGTTTCAGAACGCGCGCGAAGTTCGCGATCGGCGACTGCATGGATCCAAGCAGTCTGGAAAGAAGAACCTCTCTGGACGGGATTTTGGACAGCGCCTGAACGCCCTCCGCGTCATAGTAATTTCCCTCGACAACCGCAGAAACCAGCTCAAGCTTCGGATTTTTCTTTCCGAACTCAGCGAGGAGTCTGGCCGGTGCAGTTGCATCGTCTTTGGATACCGCCAGCGCGTTCGTTCCTTTCAGGTCTTTGCACAGCTCCTCACAAGGTGTTCCCTGGAACGCGAAATTCATCATCGTGTTCTTGTATACCTTGTAAGCTACGCCATTCTCACGAAGGGTTTTACGAAGGGCCGTGTCCTGCTCGACCGTAAGGCCGCTGTAGTTTACGAGCACAACGGCGTCCGCGTCCTCGATTACTCCGGCGATCTCTTCAACGACAGGTTTTTTCTGCTCAACTTTTGCCATGAATCGGTGTACCTCCTATTTTATTTTTTGTACCCGCTTCTTGACGGACTGTCCATCCAGTAAAAAAGGAAACCGCCTGGCGCACGGTCAGACGGCTGGAATCCTGTTTTGGAATCTCATCCTCGGCAGGCGCATGTGCTTACGTCCGATGGGGACACCTGCTGTCTTCGGCGCGATACTTGAATATCTTACGCCCCGTTGATATATTTGTCAAGCCCTTCCGGACGAATCAACCCGCAATTTTTCCGATTTTCCCGAATTGTTCCGAGCAAACTCATCCGCAGCTTTTCCGGGCCAACTGTCCCGCATCCTCCGGGCGGGCTGACCCGCATCCCCCGGGCGGGCTGACCCGCCGCTCACAGCTCCTCCCCGCGCGCGGCGCAGACCGGATTGCGGATCAGCAGATCGCGCGCGCAGGAACCGCCGTAAGTTTTTCGCAGATGCTCCGCGCACTGCCCGATCCTGGAAGGACGGCTCTTCAGATTGTGGGCGTCCGACCCGATGAAATCGATCTGATCTTTCCGGAGCAGCTTCGCGCAGAAGCGCTTCATCCCGAAGCCGTCTTCGCCGATGATGCTGTCCGCATTGACCTGGATGTACGCCCCGATATCGTGGAGATCGTCGATCAGATCCGGATTTTTCACGATGACGCCGCACCGCTCCGCGTGGGCGACAATCGGCAGATAGCCGGCGGCCCGCAGGGCATGGCAGATCTCTTCGATCTGACGCGCAGTATCCCGCCCGGAAAACTCCACAAGGACGTAGCTGCCGCCGTTCATGCGGTAGCGCGCATCCTCCGCAACCGTCTCCGCCATATCAAGATTCGCGTGGAACTCGCAGCCGAGGCGCAGCACCAGATCCGGCATCGCCTCTTCTGACGCCTCCCGGAGCCTTAAAAACTGCCTCTCCACCGTATCCCGGTCCGCCTCAAACATTCCTCTGCGAAAATGCGGGGTCACAATCATCCCCCGCACTCCGTCCTTATATGCATGTTTCAGCATCTCCATCGACATCTCCAGCGACGCCGATCCGTCGTCCACCTGCGGCACGACGTGGCAATGAATATCCCAGATTCCTTCCATCTGTACTTACCCGCACTCAATTTCCAGAAAGATAATTCAGCTCGTTCAGCTTGTTATAAAGCGCCTGCGCGATCTCCCGCCGGCCCTCGTCCGACTCGGCGGAGTGCTTCAGAACCGTGTTCAGCTGCAGATAATGATCCCCGAAGGCCCCGGTCATCGCGCTGTCGTAGCCGGCCTGATCCGTCCAGCCGTCCGGGTAATATCCCATGACAACATAATCGTCCTGCGAGCTGTACGTTCCCAGCAGAAGCCGGATCTGTTCCACCAGCTCGGCGGGGTCTTTTCCCCATCCGCCGGAATAACCCATGGAGATCACCGGAACCGCGTCCTGATCATCCCGCGTCAGATCCTTCCTGCTGCGATCCGTGCGCAGCTGCGTCTCCGTATCGGAAAGGCTTTCTCCGTCCGCGTTTTCCCTGTGCTTCGCGATGTATTCATTCAGCCGGGTTTCCGGAATTCCGGCCAGATACAGCTGGGACAGGCTTCCCGCCATCTCCCAGGTATAATCCTTCACCTCCGCGCTGTTCCCGTTCTGCTGAAGAATCGTCTGCAGCGCCTGCGGATACGTCAGCGTACCGCCCGCGCCGGCGCGCACAAACGCATCCCCGCGGCAGCTGACAGCTCTTGGCGCAGCCGGAGTAACTTCCGGCGTTTCAATCGGCGCCGGCGTCACCGCCGTCGTTTCTTCCGCATTTCCGCTTTCCGAACCGCCTGAAACTCCGGTATCCGCGGAGCTGCCCGACACGGACTCCTCACCGCCTCCCGCCTGCAGCGAGGAAGCCCTTGACTCCAGCTTCCGGTTTTCCGCAGACTCGCCGGCCCGGAAATACGTTCCGACGAGGACAATCAGAACCACGAGGACTATACATCCGAGCGCCCCCAGAAACCGCTTCCAATTTCCATTCATCACATGCCACTCCCAATCATCCGGTCCGGCGGGCAGTCACTGAGCGCAGCCGCCGGATCCCGGATCCGTCAATCCGTTTTATCTATAGGAATGGGAATAATAGCTTCCCTCTCCTCCCGCTGCATCGTTGTAAAGGAATCCTATGATTCTGGCGTCTGCCATCTTCAGCTGTCCAAGCGCGGCTTGAACAGCCCGGACATCCGTCGTATTGTGACGCACAACGAATACGAAGCCGTCCAGATTCGGCGCCACGATCGCCGCGTCCGCCACCGACAGCACCGGCGGCAGATCGATGATCACAAAATCATATTCCTTCCGAAGCGCCTGCAGCAGCGCCTTCATCTGCGCCGACTGCAAAAGCCAGGTCGGATCCGGAGCGAGACTTCCCGCGGGGATCAGGTCCAGTTTGAACTCCGGGAGACGCCGCATACAGTCCACCAGCTTCGCCTGTCCGACGAGCAGATCCGTCAGTCCCGGAGCGCCCTTCACCTGCAGGCGCGCCGAAATCGTCGGCCGCCGCAGATCCGCCTCGATCAGCATCACCTTCTTATTGATCTGGGCAAAGGAAATCGCGTGATTGATCACGTTAATACTTTTTCCGTCATGGGCAAGGGCGCTGGTCACGCCGATCACCTTCGAATCCTGTCCCGGAAGCGAAAACAGAACGTTCGTGCGAAGTCCCTTGTAAGCCTCCTGGACTGCCCACGGCGAGTCTGCATTCAAAACCAGCTTCCGCTCATCCCCGGCGCGTCTCCTGCGTCTTTTTTTCTCCGCCATGTTCAGACCTCTCCTTTCTCCGCACGCTTCGCCGAATAATTTCTGTCATCCCTGCCGTAATACTTGTACTTTCCGCTGTCCGCCGACTGCAAATTCGGGATTGTACCGATTACCGGAATATCGAACATCTCCTCAAGATCCTCCGCACTCTTGATTCGCTTGTCGATCAGCTCACGAACCGCAAAGATCAGGACCATCACCAAAAAGCCAAGCACCGCGCCGACCGCCGTATTCCGTTTCACATTCGGCCCGTAACGGTGCGTGGGCATCTGCGCTTCTGTGACGATCTTCATCGAGCTTCCCTCGACCACATTCGACACGTAGGACGGAGCTACCTCCTCGACGGCCTTCGCAAGACGGTAAGCCTCCTCTGCATCCTCCATCGTAACATTCACATTCACGATCTGTGTATTATCCTCGACCGAGGTCTGAACAAACCCGTCCAGTCCGCCTTCATAGGGATAAGTAAGACCGGCCTTCTGCTCCGCCGACTCCAGAACGCTCTGGCTGCTTATGATATTCGCGTACGTGTATGCCAGCGACTGGGCCGCGGACGTATCCCCGCTGGTCAGAGTCGACGCCGTATCCGAGGCGCTGTGGTTATTGACATAGGAAGAAAAAGAGGAGCGGTACGTCGGATGAATGAAAAACGCTGTGATCACCAGCGCAATCAGCCCGCCGACGAGCGTGCCGAAAACCACGAACACAAAATTGTGCCACACGGCGCCAAACAGCCGGCCCAGATCAATCTCTTCCACTTCTTCCCGGTTTTTTTCATTTTTATATCTGCTGCTCATACGTATCCTTCCCTGTATGAATCCTGACTGCAATTTTCCGACACTGACCGGCTCTCACGCGGACACATCCGCATCGGTCAGCTGTTCCCCGGAGAGAATCTTTGACAAAAGCTGCGACGCCTGATCCACTGACGCCTGATCCGGATACATGACGTACGCCTTCTGATTCGGCATCGAATACGTCGTCGACTTCCCGCCGGTTCCGGTCACCGCATAGCGGCGCACATCCCAGCGCGACGGATCGGAGAGCTGCATCTTCACAAGAGCTTCGATCTCATCGGCACGGATGCTCGTCACCATCATGTTCTGCAGACTGTTGAGAATCTCTGAATAATGCTTCAGCACCGTCGTGCCGCTCGTTACTTTCTCGATAACCGCGCGGATCACTTCCATCTGATCCTGCCCGCGCTGGTTGTCCCCGGATGCGAACGCGTGCCGCTCCCGGGCAAAGGCGAGGGCCTGTTCGCCGTTCACCTCATTTTGTCCGGCCGTAAAGGAATATCCGCCCGCCGTGAAATCCTGCGGCGCGTTCACCGTAATGCCGCCGATTCCGTCGATCAGCGACTGGAACCCGGTGAAATTCAGCTGAACATAATAGCTGACATGCGTCGAGTACAGCTGCTCCAGCGCCCCGGAGGAGCATTCAATCCCGTAGAGTCCGCAATGCGTCAGCTTGTCCTCCGCTCCGCCGCCGGCCGGATTCGGCACATAATAATCACGCGGCGTGTTGAGAAGAAAAATCTGCCTGGTCTTCGGATTCACCGCCATCAGAATGTTGACATCGCTCCGGCTCGTGGTCAGCACCTCATCGCGCGTATCCGATCCGCTGATATAGACCAGAAACGGCTGCGAGGTCACGTCGCTGACTTCCCGCGCCGCGGAGCTGTCCGACGACACGCCGTCTGAAGAGCCGGCCGCACCGTTCCCGTCGGAATCGGTTCCGGTACGGACCGGAATCTCATAGAGAAGCCGTGTATCCGTATCAAAACTCTGATATTCGTCAAGATCCGCGAGGGTACCGGCATACGACTCGTTGATCAGAATCGCGTTCACCGTATTGTCATAGAGCGCCGCCGCGCAGTCCGCTGCGGACTCAAACCCGCTCGTATCCGGGTCGGTTCCGAGCACTCCTCCCAGTGAAGAAATCGCCTGATCCGTATTCGCCCGGTCAAATTCCCGCATGATCGCAAACGTATACCCCGCCGCGTCCTGAATGGTTTTTGCCGGATCATCCGCCTTCACATAGACACCGACCATGGCACTCACCGACCGATCCTTCTTCGTCACTGTCCGGACCGTATCGTCCATCTGCATCGCCATCGCCGACACCAGAATCG
Source organism: uncultured Eubacteriales bacterium (assembly GCA_900318755.1). GTDB lineage: Bacteria > Bacillota > Clostridia > Lachnospirales > Lachnospiraceae > CADBRN01. The sequence goes on along the minus strand of ONLT01000162.1, from coordinate 3,024 downwards.
ATCCGATCATCATCACGACCGCAAGCACAACGGCGATCACTCTCCTGATCCGGCGTCCCTTACCCGGTCCCTTCTTCATTCCGCCGAACATCAGACACGCAGTCAGCACAACCAGACCGGCCGCTGCCGCAATCACTACCATCAGCCAGCCCGTCGGCAGCATTCCAAGCCGGATCATCCGAAACACGGCATGGCCTTCCATCGCCGCCTGAACGATCAGAATCGCTGTGGCGAGCGGGATCCATTGTTTACGATGAAGCATTATTTCCCCCTGAACTCATTAAAACAGAAATACCAACGTCAACTGCTATCATAATTAACCGGTAAAAATTGATCGCACTTTTTGTAATATATCACATTCTGAAGGCTGACACAATGATACCAACCCGGCTTTTCGTCTGGGAAAATTTTATTAACTATATGTTATTTTTCATCAGAGAAGAAATCAATCCATTTATCTGGCTCTACATTGCTGGTAAAGGTTATTGTATTCGCATATCTTTGCCATATCTGCGATCCACTGCATCCAAAAAAGAGGCGTGTGTTTTTCTTGTCAAAATTGCAATGACCGAACTCATCGATGATCAGGTAGGTCGTTTTCACAAGACGATGTATTTTTTCCCACTGTTCATCCAGAAGGGCGTTCATGAAACTTATCATTCAACTCAGATGTCTTCAGAAAATAAGTCTTAAACTCTTTTTCACAGCATTTATAGCCAATTTGATAAAGAATGCTTGTTTCCTGCGCTCCGCCTATAAAATAGCCAATAACAAAAAGGGTAATCTTAAGCGAATCGATTATCTTCATTGCATAAAAGCTTATAATGCGAAACCAAGATGGAAAAGCTCATGAATTGACTTTCGGATAGCAGCATCCATGACTGTTTCCGACATTTTCTTCATGTCACCATTCCTGCAGGCTCTTTTCTCCGCCAAATGTCAGTTCCAGAAGTTCCGTTGCAATCTTGTCGCTGCACACCCTCATGAGATTATCTTCCATATCTGGCTTTGCCAGAAGATCCATACTCCCGTACCAGACAACATTCTGATCAATGACCGCATAATGTTCACACGCCTCTTCCACATAGTATATCGCAAAACCGGCTTTTCGAAGGCGCTCCAACAAGGCCATCCGCGCTTCCGATTTTCCAAATCCGTACGCATCCGGATGCCACGTGACAACTGTACCTTTCGTGCCGCTTTCCTGACATTTCTCCATGGTTTTTATCAAACGGGTTACTTTATCCCCATTAAGCCTCGGGCTTGAAATAACGACACTGCGCTTTGCCGACTCCATGTCATGCCAGAAAACATCCGAATAAGAATCAATGTCATAGATAGCGTTTTTTTCCCTGCCCAACTCGTCCTTTCCATCGGAATACAGCTCATATCCGATCTTTTTATACGCTTTCAGGCGGGAAGCGTACATTTTATCGAATTTTGGAATGTGACAGTCCACATAATCGTATACAATAACATCCTTTTTCCCCTCATAATCACGGTTCAGCCGGCCTGCGTATTGTTCAACGACATTTTCGCCGGATACCGGAGTTGCCATAAACAGCGTATCAAGCCTTGGATAATCAAATCCTTCTCCCAGGAGCGAACCTGTTCCAACAAGGATCAGGGACTTTGATCCGGGGACATGATTTAATTCGTCCACCTGTTTGTGGCGTACCTTCGTTCCGTTTTTTCCGGTAAGAAGGATCACCTTGTCCGCATAGTTCCTAAGACGATCCGCCAGCCGCTCCGCGTGATCTACAAATTTCGTAAGAACAACCGGCGTCCGGCCGTCTTTCACACATTCAGCAACGTCCTCTGCAATCTGGGCATCTCTTACTTCATTATTCCGGAGCAGTTCAAACGCAGCATTTCCATACGGTGTCTTCGATAAATGATGTGGCGCAACCGTCCGCGTAAACCTCGGATTAACAAAATGGCCGATGTTTTGCTCCTCTGCTCTGTCTTTCGCCGTAAAACGATACCTGATCGGTCCGAGAAGAAATTCGTTGATCTTCTCCTTCCCGTCTCCTCTCTTTGGCGTTGCTGTTACCCCGTGCACATATTTTGCCTGTACTGCCTGCAATACTTCAATTGCTGAATCAGAAGCCGCGTGATGACATTCATCCATGATGACCTGCCCGTACTCCTTCAGCATCGGATGAAATTCACCTTTCTTTTTTAAAGAGCGGATCATTGCAACATCTGTAATTCCTGTCAGTGTATCATGGGCTCCCTGCAGGTTCCCGATCAGCTTTTTCCTTGTTCTTGTCTGACCTGATTTTGTTTTATATTTCGGGAGTTCTTCATCGATAATAAGAAATTCCTGCAGGCGCTCTGTCCACTGGTTCATCAAATCTGTTTTGTCTACAAGAATAAGCGTATTGACCTTACGTTCCACGATCATTTTGCAGCAAACAACGGTTTTGCCGAAAGCTGTTGCCGCGTGCAGAATGCCATCGTCATGAGCCAGCATAGCCTGCAATGCTTCATTTTGAGATTTCCGCAGCGTTCCTTTAAAGGTCACTTTGACCGGCCTGCCTTCTGCTCTCTTATCTGTTAAAGAATAAGAAACGCCCGCATTTTTCAATTCTGAAATCAGCGGCTCTGTCAGTCCTCGCGGAAGTGCAATATATCTTCCTTCATCAGAACCCAGGTAAATGTACCGCGGGTTATCATAATTAGGCAGATCCATGGCGAGATTCTGGAAATACTTCCTGTTTGGAAACGCGGCCATTTTACGAATAGTACGCTTCATCCTGTTGGAAATGTCCGATGCGTCCACATAAAGCCTGTCTGCAATGACCATATTTACTGTTCCACTTACATCACCCTTGCTGAAGCCACTACCCTTTTCCCAGGGAGTTTCATCTCCATCTTCTATTGTTTAGTGGTAGCATAAATATAGGACAACTTAAACGTGACCTTTTCACATAGAGTACAATTGAGTAGATGGAGGAAAGGATCATGGCGAAGAGATACTCGCAACAATTTAAAGATGATGCCGTTCAGTACAGAAAGAAT
>ONLT01000163.1 GCA_900318755.1 uncultured Eubacteriales bacterium | reverse complement strand
GACCATGTCTACGTACTCTTCCTTATAAGCATCGAAGCCTACGCCGACCTTGGATTCTTTTACTTTATTGACGATCACGGATCCGTCAAGTCCCGCGTTCTCTGCGATGGTGCGGAGCGGAGCTTCCAGCGCCTTGATGATGATCTTCGCGCCGGTCTTCTCGTCACCCTCAAGGGTATCCGCGAAATCAGTCAGCTGCTGCGCCGCATGAACATATGCGGAACCGCCGCCTGCGATGATTCCTTCCTCGACTGCTGCTCTTGTTGCGTTCAGAGCATCCTCCATGCGGAGCTTCGCCTCTTTCATCTCGGTCTCGGTTGCAGCGCCTACGCGGATAACCGCAACACCGCCGGACAGCTTTGCGAGTCTCTCCTGAAGTTTCTCGCGGTCGAAATCGGAAGTCGTGGAAGCAATCTGGTTCTTGATCTGTCCGATCCGATCCTGAATCGCCTGAGAATCTCCTGCACCGTCAACAATGACTGTGCTTTCTTTCTTAACCTGTACGGATTTCGCCTTGCCGAGCTGCTCCAGCGTAGCGTCCTTCAGCTCATATCCGAGCTCGGAGGAAAGAACGGTACCGCCGGTCAGGATCGCGATATCCTGCAGCATCTCTTTTCTTCTGTCGCCGTATCCCGGAGCCTTGACTGCAACTACCTTGAAGGTTCCGCGCAGCTTGTTGACGATCAGAGTGGAAAGTGCCTCACCCTCGACGTCCTCAGCGATGATCAGAAGGCTCGCGCCGCTCTGTACGATCTGCTCCAGAAGCGGAAGGATTTCCTGGACGTTGCTGATCTTCTTATCGGTAATCAGAATGTACGGATTCTCGAGATTCGCTTCCATCTTCTCCATGTCGGTTGCCATGTAAGCGGAAACGTAACCGCGGTCGAACTCCATACCTTCAACGACATCGAGCTCGGTCTGCATGGTCTTGGACTCCTCGACGGTGATTACGCCGTCGTGGGAAACCTTCTCCATCGCGTCAGCGACCATCTCGCCGACCTGGTCGTCGCCGGAAGAAACCGCCGCGACTCTGGCAATCTGCTCCTTGCCGTTTACCTTCTGGCTCATGCCTTTCAGGATCTCAACGGTCTTATCCGTCGCTTTTTTCATACCCTTGCGGAGAACGATCGGGTTTGCGCCCGCCGCCAGGTTTCTCATGCCTTCATGGATCATAGCCTGCGCAAGAACCGTAGCGGTTGTGGTTCCGTCGCCGGCCACATCGTTTGTCTTGGAAGCAACCTCGCAGATCAGCTGCGCACCCATGTTCTCGAATCCGTCCTCAAGCTCGATCTCTTTTGCGATCGTAACGCCGTCGTTGGTGATCGTCGGAGCGCCGTAGGACTTGTCGCATACGACGTTTCTTCCCTTCGGTCCCAGTGTCACGCGAACCGTGTTTGCCAGTTTATCAATGCCTGCCTGCAGAGCTTCTCTTGCCTCTGCACCGTATTTAAGTTCCTTTGCCATTGTAACAGCCTCCTGAATTCTGAATTATTTCTTTACGATTGCAAGAATGTCGCTCTGCTTTACGATGATATACTCTTCTCCGTCCAGCTTTACCTTGGATCCTGCGTACTGAGAGTAGATCACCGTCTGACCCTCTTCCACTTCCATCTTCACATCGTCCGTTCCCGGTCCGACGGCTACGACAAACGCCTCAGTCGGTTTCTCCTGTGCCTCGGAAGTAAGAATGATGCCGGACTTTGTTTTCTCTTCTGCTGCAAGCTGCTTCAATACAACTCTCTCGCCGAGCGGTTCTAACTTCATATATATTGCCTCCTTACATATGATCTGTTATTTTATTTTTTTCCTTCTTTTATTAGCACTCATTTACTTTGAGTGCTACTCAACGATTGTTATAATAGTGGATTTGATAAGGATGCGCAAATATATTTATCACCGGTTTTTACGTTTGATTCTTTTAATTTCTCGTTTTTTCTTCATTTTTCTCTTGTTTTCTTATGTTTCAAAATCAATCAGAAAAATCCGGCCTCTTCGAACCTCTGACAAAAAAATAAAGCCGCCCGGCTTTTCGCCGGACGGCTGCGTCAGAATCAGTCTTTGTTTTTATGTCCGCCCCGCTCCTCACGGCCGGATTTTTCGTTCTTGTTCTCCTTGATCTCTTTGAGTTCATCAAAGATGTAATCATTCAGGACCTTGATGTACGTTCCCTTCATGCCGCTCGATCTGGACTCGATGACACCCGCGCTCTCAAACTTGCGCAGCGCGTTGACAATGACTGACCGCGTAATCCCGACCCGGTCCGCGATCTTGCTCGCCACGAGGATTCCCTCCTCGCCGTCCAGCTCGTCGAAAATGTGAATGATCGCCTCCAGCTCCGAGTAAGAAAGCGTGCTGAAAGCGGATTTGACAACCTGAATCTTCCGGTTCTCCTCCAGATTCTCCTCATTCACGGAACGCATCATCTCGAGGCCGACCACCGTCGTGCCGTACTCGCTGACCACGATGTCATCGATATCGTACTCGGGGCTGAGCCGATACATGAATACCGTACCGAGCCGCTCGCCCGCAATCTCGATCGGATTGATGATCGCCGTGTACTTCTCGTATTGCTCACTCTCAAATCCAAGCGTGGTAAGACTGACGTTTTCCTTCGTGGAAAGAACACTCAGGAAGCGATCGTTCAACAGCGGATCAATATGCGCGCCGACCTGATTCGCGATGAGGACATTGATCTCCTCCACATCCGGCTTCTCCGCAATGCCGAGCACTTTGCCTTTCTTACTGATGACAAGGATATTCGAGTCCAGGCATTCCATCATAACCTTGCAGATGTCGTTAAAAACGACCTTCGTCGAATTGTTATTGTGAAGCAGTTTGTTGATTTTTCTTGTTTTATCTAACAACTGAACGCCCATTCCGAATTCCCTCAACTTTCACTCAATCGAACCTGATTATCCTGCATAGAAATATATTAGCACTAATCGTTAGAAAAAACAATTAATTTTCTGAAAAGTTTATTCTTCCGCCTTTTCCGGCATCGGTTCAACAAATCCGCACTCCCGGTCGGAGCAGACCAGTTTTTTCCCTTTTTCGACCATGTAGCTTCCGCACTTCGGACACCGCCTGTTGGAAGGCTTCTGCCAGGACATAAAATCGCAGGTCGGATTGTTCTCGCATCCATAATAGCGGCGGCCCTTTTTCGTTTTCTTGATCACGATCTCCCCGCCGCACTTCGGACATTTCACGCCGGTCTTCTCGTAATACGGCTTCGTGTTGCGGCATTCCGGGAATCCCGGGCAGGCGAGGAATTTTCCGTGCGGACCGTACTTGATCACCATATGGCGGCCGCAGTTCTCACAGATGACGTCAGTCACCTCATCCTGAATCTCAACTTCCTCAAGCTCCTTCTCCGCCTTTTCAACCGCCTCGTTGAAATCCGGCCAGAAATTCCGGATGATGGTCTTCCAGCTGATCTTACCGGCTTCGACACCGTCCAGAAGCGTCTCTATGTTCGCAGTGAAATTGACATCCACAATCGTCGGGAACGCCTCAACCATCATAGAGTTGACGACCTCGCCCAGTTCCGTGATGTAGAGCTTTTTCTGCTCGCGCGAAACGTAATGGCGGCTGATGATCGTCGTGATCGTCGGCGCGTAGGTACTGGGACGCCCGATTCCAAGTTCCTCCATCGTGCGCACCAGCGAGGCCTCCGTGTAATGGGCCGGCGGCTGTGTGAAATGCTGCTCTTTGTTGAAATCCTTCAGTGTGAGCGAGCTCTTTTCGCTGATATCGCCGAGATGATCATCCGCGTCCTTCGTATCCGTACTCTCGGCGTAAACCGAAAGGAACCCGCGAAATTTCAGCTTCGACGCGGATGCGGTAAACAGATACTCACCGCCCCGGATGCGGACGGAAAGCGTCTCATGAACGGCCGGCGCCATCCGGCTCGCGACAAACCGCTTCCAGATCAGCTGATAAAGCCGGAACTGATCACGGGTAAGATAATCTTTGACCGACGCAGGAGTTCTCCTCACATCTGTCGGACGGATCGCCTCATGGGCGTCCTGTGCGCGGCGGTTTTTATTTTCCGTCGTGTCACCGGTCGCGACATAGTCTTCCCCGTATTCTTCTTTAATATATTCCCGCGAAGCGGCGTCCGCCTCGGCGGAAATCCGCGTCGAGTCCGTACGAAGATACGTGATCAGACCGACGGTGCCTCCCCGTTTCAGGTCGATTCCTTCATATAGCTGCTGCGCGATCTGCATCGTTTTGTAGGTTGACATATTGATCGCGTTCGACGCCTCCTGCTGCAGCGTACTCGTTGTAAAAGGAAGCGGCGCTTTCTTGGTTCTGGATCCGCGGCGGATCTCCTCCACCTGAAATTTCTGTCCTTCCAGCTCACGGATCACCTGCTCCACATCCTCCGCGGAATGCAGCTCCTGTTTTTTCTTTCCTTTTCCGTAAAAATGTGCGGTCAGCGGTTTTTTCTGGCGGTCCACCATCAGGTCCGCATCCAGTGTCCAGTACTCCTGCGGGATGAACGCATTGATCTCGGCCTCGCGGTCCGCGATGATGCGGAGCGCGACCGACTGCACACGGCCGGCGGAGAGTCCGCGCTTGATTTTCTTCCATAATATCGGGCTGATCTCATAACCGACCAGACGGTCGATCACGCGGCGCGCCTGCTGCGCGTCAACCAGATCCATGTCAATATCACGGGCATGCTTCAGAGAATCCTTCACAGCCGTTTTTGTGATCTCGTTAAATGTGATCCGGCGCATCTTCTTCGGCTCGAGCTTCAGCGCCTTCGACAGATGCCAGGAAATGGCTTCTCCCTCGCGGTCCGGGTCGGTCGCGAGATAAACCATGTCCACTTTCGAAGCCTGCTTGCGAAGTTTCGCGAGCAACTCGCCCTTTCCGCGGATTGTAATGTACTTCGGTTCAAAATCATTTTCTATATCAATCCCCAGCTGGCTCTTCGGCAAATCCCGGACATGACCCATAGAAGCCTCGACCGTGTAATTCGATCCGAGAAACTTTTTAACCGATTTCACCTTCGTCGGGGACTCAACTATGACAAGATTCTTCGCCACAATAATTCCTCCAAAACAATTTGACTATAAATATAGCGCAAAAAAATTTTGGATGCAACCATTGTTTCAGGACCCCCTCTCCGGTTTTCCGGTCGGTTTTGAAAAAAATCCGCTCCCGTTCTCAACCGCCAGCCCTTCAAGTGCCATGCGGATCAGGATCGACAGAACCCGTTCCGGCGCGATCCCGGAGCGCTCCGCGATCTCCCCGGCTGTGATGCCGCAGGGATCCAGAAGCCGATAAACCTCCGCGCTCTCCGGATCAAAATGCGGGATCTCCGCGCTCTCCGGATCCGCTTCCGGCCGAAGCCGTCCGGTCTCTCCGGACGCGCCGTCTCCGCGGTCCCGGACGCCTCCCGGAATCCCCCGCTCCATGAGGATCTGTTCCACATCAAGCGCGATCCCTGCTCCGTCCCCGATCAGGGAATTGCAGCCGCGGCTCATGGGATCGGTACTTCTTCCGGGCAGAGCGTAGACGGTTTTCCCCTGATCAAGCGCATAGCCCGCGGTGATCAGCGAGCCGCTCTTCTCCCTCGCCTCGATCACCAGAACAAGATCGGCAAGTGCGCTGATGATCCGGTTTCGGATCGGAAAATGCCAGGCGAGCGGCCGCGCTCCCGGCTCATATTCCGAGAGAATCCCGCCTGCTCCGCCGCAGATCGCGTCGTAAACCCGCCTCGACGAGGCCGGATAACACACGTCGGCTCCGCAGCCGAGAACCGCGTACGTCCTTCCGCCCGCTTCAATCGCCCCCTCCTGCGCGGCGCAGTCCACACCGCTGGCCATCCCGCTGACAATGCCGATACCGCATCGCGCGAGCTCACGTCCGAACCGCCGCGCCTCCGATCTCCCGTACGGCGTACAACCGCGGGAACCGACGATCGCTACAATCTTCTCCTCCGGCTCCGGCAGATACCCGATCAGGTACAGCGCCGACGGCATGGCCGGATACCTCGTAAGTTTTTCCGGAAACTCCGGATCGCCGTGGCGGATCCGGCGCATTTTCGCCCCTGCTCCCGTATTTGTTCTCGTGTGACCGCCTCCTTTCCTTCCATATCAATGCACCAATTTCCGCACCATCCATTCGTCGCTTCAATCCCCGCACCTTCTCCTGCGCGGCGCTTCGCCCTCTGATCAGACGCGGCAGCAGATCGCTTCGCTGATATGCTCCTCGCGAATCACATCCGATCCGTCCAGATCCGCGATGGTCCGTGCGACGCGCAGCACGTGATGACATCCGCGCGCACTCATCCCCATGCGGTTAAACGCCGAGCGCAGCAGTCTGCCGGCTCCTGCCGACACCGGACAGTACCGGTCGATATCCGCCGCACGGATCTCACTGTTAAAGCGGATCCCGGTCCCCGCAAACCGTTCCTTCTGAACGGCTGCCGCCTCCTCCACCTTCCGGCGCATTCCTTCCGATGTGACCGGATCCTTCTGATTTCCGGTCAGTTCCTCAAACGAAACCGCCCGGATGGCGCACTGCAGATCGATCCGGTCCATAAAGGGGTGGCTGATCCTGTTTTTATATGCCCGGATCTCCTCGTCGGTACAGGAGCAGCGGCTCCGGTCCGGGTAATAACCGCAGGGACAGGGATTCATCGCCGCCACAAGGAGGAAGAAAGCCGGAAACCTGCAACTCCCGCAGACCCGCGAGATGCGGATAAAACGGTCCTCGAGAGGCTGACGCAGCATCTCCAGCACGCCCCGCTTCATCTCCGGCAGCTCATCAAGGAACAGCACGCCCCGGTGCGCGAGCGTGATCTCGCCCGGGCCCGGATATTTCCCGCCTCCGCAGAGCGCCGCAGCCGTCAGCGAATGGTGCGGCGCGCGGAAGGGCCGCTGCGCCATCAGCGGTTCTTCCCCGGGCAACAGTCCGGCGATGCTGTAAATTCTGGAAATCTCCAGACGCTCATCTTCGGTGAGCGGAGGCAGGATTCCGGGCATCCGCCTCGCCGCCATGGATTTTCCGGCGCCGGGCGGCCCCGTGATCAGAAAATTGTGGAAACCGGCTGCCGCGATGAGCGCACACCGCTTCATCACCGGCTGCCCGCGGATATCCGAAAAATCCGGCCGGTCCGGCTCCTTCACAGGCGGCACGGCCGCACATCTCTCCTCTGGGAGATCCGGGACCGATCCGGTTTCGCAGAAGGAAAGGAGGTCCTCCATTCTCCGGATCCCCACGATCGGAATGCCGCGCACAATCTCCGCCTCTTTTATATTTTCCGCCGGAACAATGCAGGCGCGCATGCCCTCCGCCCGCGCGCAGAGCACGCTCGGAAGCACCCCCGGCACCTTTCCGACGGTCCCGTCCAGATGAAGTTCGCCGAGAATCATCACGCCGGAAAGCTGCTCCGCGCCGATTTTTCCGATCGCGCCCAGCACCGCGGCCGCGATCGGCACGTCAAACCGGGTCCCCTCCTTCCGGATGTCTCCGGGCGAGAGATTTACCGTGATGCGGAGCGGAGGCATGGCGACGCCGGCGCTCCGGAGGGCCGTCCGGACGCGCGCCTGCGCCTCCTTCACCTGAGAAGTGATATGACCGACGACCTCAAACAGAGGCATCCCGCTGGAAGCGTCCGCTTCAACGGTCACCCTCTCGGCCTCAATCCCGACGATCGCGGCTGAAACTATTCTGCAGTACACAGCGCCTCACCTCTCTTTTCGACAAACCGGAGAAACAGGTGCGCGCCGGACGCGTACTATGAATGCATATGAGATTCATGAAAAACGAATGGCAAAAGATAAGAAAACAGAACGGCCATGCCGTATCGATATTATGTCACGTTATTTTCGTTATGTCAACATTTGAGCGAGAAAATATTTGTTCCGTCAACATCCGTGTGAGAAAACATTCGTTTTCTCACACTTTCATGCGAAGCACGTCGCTGACATCCGGACGTACACTGAGCTTTACGTGAATTTCCTGCTGCGCGTGGGGCGCGGATTCCATCGGGCTGTCCGAATCGTCAAAGAGACCGAGAACCTCCGCCTCCGGATTCGTTCCGTCCGGTTTCATGATTTCGATCCGGTCGCCGACGCTGAACTTGTTTTTCTGCCCAATGACCGCCCGGCCATCCCTGTCGATCTGATGAACGATTCCCAGATAACGGTACTCCGTCACATATGTGCTCTCCTCGTAGATCTGCTCCTCCGGTCCCGGTTTTCCGTAGAAAAACCCGGTTGAAAATTTCCGGTACGTGCAGTGCGCAATCTGCTCCCGGTACCACGGGCGATGTTCCTCGTACAATGCGGGGCTCTCCAGATAATCGTCGATCGCGCGGCGGTACGTGCGCGCCACCGTCGCTACATAAAGGGCGTTCTTCATCCGCCCTTCGATCTTGAAGCTGTCGATCCCGGCGTTCATCAGATCCGGAATATGGTCGATCATGCAGAGATCCCGGGAATTGAACAGGAACGTTCCTCTCTCATTCTCGAAAACCGGCATGTACTCGCCCGGTCTCGTCTCCTCCACGACCGCGTACTTCCACCGGCACGGGTGCGTGCAGGCCCCGCGGTTCGCGTCGCGCCCTGTAAGCTAATTGGAAAGAAGACATCTTCCCGAATAGGACATGCACATCGCTCCGTGGATAAACGTCTCCAATTCAAGTTCCTCCGGAATGTGCCCGCGCAGCTCCCGGATCTCGCGCAGGGACAGCTCCCGGGCGGTCACGACGCGCGACGCGCCCTGTTCGTACCAGAAACGGCAGGTCTCGTAATTTGTATTGTTCGCCTGCGTGCTGATGTGCCGGTCGATCTCCGGGCAGACCTCCTTCGCGATCATGAAGATCCCGGGATCCGCGATAATCAGCGCGTCCGGCTTCATCGTCCGGAGTTCCTCAAGATATGCCCGGACACCGTCAAGATCACTGTTGTGCGCAAGAATATTGACCGTGACATGGACGCGCACGCCGCGGGCGTGGGCGTACCGGATTCCCTCGCGAATTTCGTCCATGCTGAAATTTTTCGCCTTCGCGCGAAGGCCGTAGGCATCGCCGCCGAGATAAACCGCGTCCGCGCCGAAGGCGACCGCCGTTTTCAGCACCTCGAGACAGCTCGCGGGTACGAGCAGCTCCGGTTTTTTTCTGATTTTCCGATCCATTGCCATTCCTTCCGAATCTGATTTCCGTAAAAAACGGCCGCGTTCACCGCGGCTGTTTTTTCACCGTCAGCGCTGCCCCGTCCCCCACCGGAAGAATTGTCGTAGAGAGATCCTCACGATGGGTAAGTTCGTACAGATACTGACGCATTCTCTTATAAATTGTGCGATTTCTCCTGGTCACGATGTAATGCGACTCGACAAGATCGCCCTCCTGCAGAACATTGTCCGAGAGCAGCACGCCGCCCGGGCAGAGAAGCCGCACGACGTCGTCCAGCCAGACAACGTACTGTCCTTTTGCCGCATCCATGAACACAAAATCAAAGGGATCCGTGAGTTGTTTCAGCACATCGCCCGCGTCTCCCCTGATCAGCGTAATCCGGTCCCCGAATCCGGAGGCCGCGATATTTTTTTCCGCCTCCCGGATCCGTTTTTCGTAATTTTCAATCGTCGTGATCCTGCAGTCTTCCGGCCCGTACCGGGCCATCAGGATGGACGAAAACCCGACGGCAGTCCCGACCTCCAGGATTCTCGCCGGGCGGTTCATCTCGAGCAGCACCCGCAGCAGGCTCCGCATGCTCCGCCGGATAATCGGAACGTTCTCTTCCTTCGCGCGCTTCGCAAGATCCTCGAGAAACGGTGTGTATCCGCCGTCCAGAGAATCCAGAAACACCGTCATTCTTGGATCGATGATCAATTTCCGCTCTCCTCCGACGCAGAATTATCCGTGCCGGTCTGCTGCCCGGCGGAATTTTCCGTGCCGGTCTGCTGCCCGGCGGAACTTTTCCCGGAGGTGCCCGTCCCGCTCTGATTTTCCTCGTCCCCGCCGGCCATGACGCGGAGCATTTCATCCGCGGTCATCCCCGTCGACAGCTGATACGTTCCGGGCAGTATCTTGCCGTGATACTCCGAGATCTGCTCCTGAATCACAAAAACCGTCGGACTCTCCTTGAGAAGTCCCTTATCCTGCAGCATCTCGCCGATCTCACGGACCGACATATCATCCGTCACCGTGACCTCGATCTGCCTTCCGTCGCCCTCGTCGACGGAAACCTGGTAGAGCGCATTGTAGCCGAGCCTGTACGCCTCGTGGCCGATCACGATGACCGCCACCGCGATCAGAATCAGGCCCAGGAACTTCGTCAGGCCCCGGACCCCGGAGAGCGCGACATCCAGTCCGCTTCGATTGTGTTCATCTCCTGCCATATAAAATCCTTTACTCTGATTGAACCCGCTACGGCCGCGGCGGATCGACGGAAATTGCTCTGCTGATCTCCATATAGACAGAACGAACCAGCCGGCAGACCGAATTTTCCGTCTCGATCATATCGTTCGCGAGCGGATTGCGGAAGAGATCGGCGTACTTCGCCCGCAGACCGTCCACCGCATCATAGAGATTCTGGCCCGCAACCTGCATATCGTAATTTTCCTTCCGGAATTCGTTCAGGCGCCGGCTGAGCTCGACGTCCTTCTCAATCTCCGCGGCGAGCTTCCTGTAATGACGGTATTCCTCCGTGCAGAGGATTGTCTCGACCAGCTCATCAACCTTTTCTGTCACTGCGTCCAATATCAGGCCTCCATGATAATCGGCAGAATCATCGGTCTCCTCTTCGTGCGTCTCCAGACAAAGCTTCCGAGTGCGTCCTTAACCGTCAGCTTCAGCTTGCCCCAGTCGGTGACGTGCGCGTCCAGAGCGCTGCCCAGCGCATCCTCTGCGACATCGTGCGCCTCGTCGATCAGATCCTCGGACTCGCGCACATAGACGAAGCCCCTCGTCACGATATCCGGCCCGGAGAGCAGCTGGTTGCTCGCCCGATCGAGGGTAAACACGACGATAATGATGCCGTCCTCGGACAGCTTCTGGCGGTCGCGCAGGACGATGTTTCCGACGTCGCCGACGCCCAGTCCGTCGACCATGATGCCGCCCGTCTGTACCTTGTCAACAATCTTCGCCTCGCCGTCGCGGAATTCGAGCACGTCGCCCGTATGCATCTTAAAGATGCGCTCCGACGGATACCCCAGCGATTTCGCCAGATTCGCCTGCGCGGTCAGATGGCGGAACTCTCCGTGAACCGGCACCGCGTACTTCGGCTTCACAAGCGAATAGATCAGCTTGATCTCCTCCTGACAGGCGTGTCCGGATACGTGAACGTCCTGGAAAATGACCTTCGCGCCCTTCTCATACAGCTCGTTGATCACGTTGGAAACCGCCTTCTCATTTCCCGGAATCGGGTGCGAGCTGAAAATAATCGTATCATTCGGCTTAATCGTCACCTTCTTGTGAAGATCCGCCGCCATCCTGGACAGAGCCGCCATCGACTCGCCCTGGCTTCCGGTCGTCACAAGCACCAGCTTGTCGTCCGGATAATTCTTCATCTCGTTGATGTCGATCAGAGTGTTCTCCGGGATATTCAGATAGCCGAGCCGGGACGCCGTGCCGATGACATTTTCCATGCTGCGTCCCTGAATCACAACCTTCCGGCCGAATTTATAGGCGGAATTGATGATCTGCTGAACGCGGTCGACGTTCGACGCGAAGGTGGCGATGATGATGCGTTCTCTGGTGTTCTCGGAAAACAGCGTGTCGATCGTCGTTCCGACCGTGCGCTCCGACATGGTAAATCCGGGCCGCTCGGCGTTCGTGCTGTCGCACATAAGCGCGAGCACTCCCTTTCTTCCGATCTCCGCGAACCGCTGAAGGTCGATCGCGTCGCCGTAAACCGGCGTGTAATCCACCTTGAAATCGCCCGTGTGGACAATGGTTCCCGCCGGCGAGTAAATTGCGAGGGCGGCCGCGTCCTGGATGCTGTGATTCGTCTTGATAAACTCGATCCGAAAATGGCCGAGATTGATGGACTGCCCGAAATCAATGATCTTCCGGCGCGTCGTCTCCATCAGGCCGTGTTCCTCGAATTTGTTCTCGATCAGTCCGATCGTCAGCTTCGTCGCATAGATCGGCACGTTCAGCTGTTTGATGATGTACGGCAGCGCGCCGATATGATCCTCGTGTCCGTGGGTGATGACGAAGCCCTTGACCTTCTCTTTGTTCTCGAGAAGATAGGTGATGTCCGGAATTACCATATCGATTCCGAGCATATCGTCGTCCGGGAACGCCATCCCGCAGTCCACCACCACGATGCTGTCCTGATACTCAAATGCTGTGATGTTCATTCCGATCTGCTCCAGTCCGCCCAGCGGAATCACCCGGAGCACTCCGGCATTGCTGTTATTTTTCAAAATACCTCCGTTTCTTCGACTGAAATTTCGGGATGCATGAAAAGCTGCACAGATCCGGCAATCCGCACGCCAAAAAGAACGACCGGGCGATGGAATGCCTTCTGCCGCTGTTCTCTCCCTTATTACGTCAATGATGCTTCACGAACGGATTTTCCGCGCACGGCCCGCCAAGGGTTCTCCTTCCTCTCCGCAGTCATGCGGCGCCGGCCGGAGAACAGCTTTGCCGGGTCTTCTGTCCTGCCCGGAAATCCACCTGTCACGTATTGTTTACGGGTTACTTAATATTTATGAGTTCTTATTCATCGCGAGGCCGTCCAGATATCCCTGCAGGATCAGCGCCGCCGCGATCTCATCCACAACCTTTTTCCGGTCCGCTCCCCGGATCCGCATCTCGTTCATCGCGCGGTCCGCCGCGACCGTCGTAAGACGCTCGTCGTACAGCTCGACCGGAAGCCCTGTGCGCCGCCTCAGATCCTCCGCAAAGGCTCTGGACTTTTCCGCGCGCACTCCCTCGTCGTTGTTCATATGCTTCGGAAGCCCCACGATGATTTTTTCCGCGTCGTATTCGCGCGCCAGTTCCTCAATCCGCGCGTACGTCTTCCGAAGTTTGTTTTCCGAAGTTCTGCGGATAATTTCAACGCCCTGGGCCGTCACACGCAGCGGGTCGCTCACCGCTACGCCGACGGTCTTCGAGCCGAAATCGAGGCCGATAATCCGTCCCGCCATCAATTCTCTCCGCCGTTCTCTTCGTTGTTTCTGATGTATTCTTTCAGAAGCTCCTCGACCAGTTCATCGCGCTCGACCTTCATGATCAGGCTGCGTGCGCCGTTGTGGCTCGTGATATAAGTAGGATCTCCCGACATAATGTAACCGACAATCTGATTGACCGGATTGTATCCCTTCTCAATCATCGCGTGATACACCTGATCCAGGATATCCTTGACCGAGACATCCGGAGCCGATTTCACTCTGAAAAACTGTGTGTTTCCGATATTCTGATCCATTTTTCTCACGTTCCTTTTTGATAAAAGCGAATCTTCGCTCATAACTATTCATTAAATTGTACATTAGTTTGGCAAATTAATCAAGTAAGGCGGAAAATGCAGGCGGAATCAGACGGAATCGCCATGATCCGGACTGTCAGCCGCCAGATATTTTCCGTCCAGGATCCGCGTCGGAACAACGCGCACCATGCGGTTCGGCGCGCCGTCCCCGGGGTCCGGGATCAGAACCTTGCGGTACTCGCGGGTATGTCCCATCCACCATGCCGCTCCTTCCGCCTCAATCCGCTCTTCGGTCAGGACCTCCGCCTCGCGCCCGATCTGCTTTGCGAGGTACGCGGCGCGGTTTTTTTCATTCAGCTTCAGAAGCACAGCGGCCCGCTCTTTTCTGACGCGCTCTGTGATCTGGTCCGGAAAATCGGCGGCACGCGTCCCGGCTCTTCTTGAATACGGAAAAATATGCGTCTCATAAAATCCGATCGTCTCGACGAAACGGACCGATTCCTCAAAATCTTCTTCCGTCTCTCCCGGAAATCCGACGATCACGTCGGTGGTGATCGCCGGATCATCAAACGCCTCCCTCAGATTGGCGACGATTTCCGCGTACTCCTCCGGCGTGTAGCCGCGGTTCATCCGCTCCAGCGTCCGCGCGCATCCGCTCTGGAGCGAGAGATGAAAATGCGGACAGAGCCGGTCCAGCTTCGCCATCTCCCGCGCCGCCTCCCGCGTGATGGAAGCCGGTTCCAGGGATCCGAGCCGGATCCGGTCGATGCCTTCGATCCCGTTCAGCTTCTGCAGGAGATGGAGCAGCGCGTCATCCTCGTGAAAATCCCGGCCGTAGGAGCAGACGTGAATGCCGGTGACAACGATCTCCCGGGTTCCGTTCGCCGCCAGGGAACGCACCTCCCGCACCACCGACTCCGGATCGCGGCTTCTCACCCGCCCCCGCGCGTAGGGGATGATGCAGTAGGAGCAGAACTGATTGCAGCCGTCCTGCACCTTGATAAACGCCCGCGTGTGGGACTCTGCGCGGTCGATGGAAATCGGCTCGTACTCATGGGTCTGATTGATGTTGATCAGCGCATCCCGCCTCCCGCCGCCGGATATTCCGCTCAGAACCTCGAGAAGTTTTCCCCTCTGGTTGTTTCCGATCACGATGTCGATCGCCGGATCCTTTTCCAGCTCCGCGCCGCGCACCTGCGCGTAGCAGCCCATCGCGGCGACGATTGCGTCCGGGTTCATTTTCTTCGCGCGGTGCAGCATCTGACGCGACTTCCTGTCCGCGATATTCGTGACGGTGCAGGTATTGATGATATAGAGATCCGCGCCCGGCTCAAACGGCACGATCTCATAACCGGCCGCCTCCAGAAGCTGACGTGTCGCTTCCAGCTCGTAGGAATTCACCTTGCATCCGAGATTGTGAAGCGCGGCTTTTTTGCTTTTTTTATCGTGATTCATAACCTGTATTCCCCTGAATCATCCCGGAAAATTCCCTTTCGGACTTCTTCCGATCCCTGCTTTCCGCTTGACTTTTTTCATGTGCAGTTGTAATGTTAACCCATGAGCGGGCAAGACGCAAGAACAAGTACGCGAAGGAGGATCAACTGATGAAAACGGTCAGTATTTCACTGGATTCGATTGAAAAAGTGAAGTCGTTTGTCAATACCATTTCAAAATATAACTTCGATTTCGACCTGGTCTCCGGCAGATACGTCATCGACGCAAAATCGATCATGGGTATCTTCAGCCTGGACCTCACGAAGCCGATCGATCTGAATATTCACAGCGACGGCGACGAACTCGACAGCGTACTGGAGGATCTGAAGCCGTACATCAGAAACTGACGGCGACTTCGATCCGTATCCGAATCAATCGTGATGAGCAAAGGGATCTGCGAACGGGAGACAATCTCCTCCGCAGGTCCCTTTTTCACTGCAAACGCTTTTACACCGCTGCGTTCATCCGACCTCAATCACTTCCGTGGTATCGATCGCCGTTTTCACCAGGTCATCGATGACGTCATCCAGCTTTCTCTCGGACTTTTCGATCTGCTTTTGAATCGGCTTTGTAACCGGATGCTTCGCGACAAAAATCGTGCAGCAGTCCTCGAAGGGCAGGATCGATGTCTCATACGTTCCGATCTTCTCGGACACCTTTATGATCTCCTGCTTGTCGAAGCCGATCAGCGGGCGGAAGACCGGCAGAGTGCAGACCGCGTTGGTGCAGACGAGACTCTGGATCGTCTGGCTCGCGACCTGTCCGATGCTCTCTCCCGTAATCAGACCGAAGGTCCCGTTTTTCTTCGCGAAATACTCCGCGATCCGCATCATGTAGCGGCGCATGATGATCGTGAGCTCGTCGTGCGGACATTTTTCGTAAATCGCCATCTGCACATCCGTGAAGTTGACGACGTGCAGCCGGATCGGGCCGCTGTAGCGCGACACCAGCTTCGCGAGATCCACGACCTTCTGCTTCGCGCGCTCGCTGGTATACGGCGGCGCATGGAAATACACCGCGTCGATTTTGACGCCGCGCTTCGCGATCATATACCCCGCCACCGGAGAGTCGATGCCGCCCGAGAGAAGCAGCGTCGCGCTTCCGTTCGTGCCCACCGGCATGCCGCCCGGTCCCGTAATATTCTCCGAGTAGATATAGAACTGGTGGCGGATCTCCACATTCAGACGAATCTTTGGGCTGTGCACATCAACCGAAAGGTACGGGCACACGTCAAGAATCGCTCCGCCCAGTTCCCGTGCGATCTCCATGGAGTTCATCGGGAACCGTTTATCGCCCCGCCGCGCAAAGACCTTGAAGGTCCTGCGTCCGCCGTCCTCCGGATACATCTCCTTCACATAACCGGTCACGCGGTCCTTCAGCTCTTCAAAGCTTCCGCTCTTCATGATCACAACCGGGCAGATATAAGCGATTCCGAACACCCGCGTCAGCGCTTCAACTGCGCCCTCATAATCGTACGGACCGTCCATCGTCACGTAGATGCGGCCGCTCTCCTTCGAGATCGAGAAGGTTCCCTCCACTTCCTTCAGGGCGGATCCCATGTTGCGGATCAGCGCGTCCTCAAAGAGATGGCGGTTCTTGCCCTTGATTCCGATCTCTGCGTATTTAATCAAAAATGCGTGGTATGTCATATTCCCTCCCGGTTGTTATCTTCTCGTAAATCTCCGCAGCTGCGGAACGAGTTCCTTCAGCGCGCCGATGGCGCAGCGGACCTGCTCCTCCGTGTTCTGCCCGCAGAAACTGAAACGCACCGCCGAATCGATCCGTTCCGGCGGCAGCCCGATCGCGGAGAGCGTAGCGCTTCCTCCGTGGCGGTGGCTTGAGCATGCGGATCCGGCTGACACATAGATTTCCCGATCCTCAAGGGCGTGCAGCAGCACCTCGCTCCGGATGCCCGGAAACGACAGATTGACGATGTGCGGCGCAGCGTCCTGCACCTTCGGCCCGTTGATCGCCGCACCGTCAATCGAACCGGCCCCCTCCGCCAGAAGCCCGCGGAGACGGTTCATCTTCCGCGCGTTCTCTTCCATGGCGTCGGCGGCCATCTGCGACGCGAGGCCGAGTCCCGCGATCCCCGGAACATTGTCGGTTCCGGAGCGCATATTATTCTGCTGGCCGCCTCCGAAAATCAGCGGCGCGATCTTTGTTCCCTCTTTGATGTAGAGAAACCCGGTTCCCTTCGGCCCGTGAATCTTGTGCCCGCTGACCGAGAGCAGATCGATCTTCGAGCGTCCCGGGCGCACCGGAATTTTGCCGAATGCCTGAATCGCGTCCACATGCATGACGGTTTCCGGATTTTTCTTTTTTACCAGCTCCGCGATTTCTTCGACGGGTTCAACTGTGCCGATCTCATTGTTCACAGCCATCACCGACACAAGAATCGTATCCTCCCGAACCGCGTCCGCGACCGCCTGCGGATCCACATAGCCTTCGCTGTCGACACCGACCCGGGTCACCTCCCAGCCCATATCCTCCAGCGCTCCCGCCGGGGACGCGACCGCCGCGTGCTCAACAGCGCTGATGACAATGTGCTTCCCGCGCCGCCGCGCCGCGCGCGCCGTGCCGAACAGCGCCCAGTTATCCGACTCCGTCCCGCCGCTCGTAAAATAAATCTCCTTCGGATCCGCCTTCAGAATCCGTGCGATGGCAACCTGCGCTTCTTTTACATACCGCTCCGCCTCGATCCCGATCCTGTGAAGGGAAGACGGATTGCCGAACTCCTTCGTCATCATGCGGTCCACGATCTCCTGAACCTCTGGATAGACGCGCGTCGTCGCCGCGTTGTCAAAATACGCTTCCATATTGAATTCTCCTTATGAATCGAGAAGATACATCAGAATCGAGAGCATCGTCATCCCGGCCGTCTCCGTTCTTAAAATCCGCCTCCCAAGTGTGATGACGGAAAATCCGTGCTCTGATGCCTCCCGGATCTCCTGACTGTCGAATCCTCCCTCCGGGCCGATCAGCACGGCGATCCTGCTTCCCCTCCGGATTTCACAGAGACGCCTTCTCGTACCGTCCATATTTTCCGCGCACTCGTACGGAATCAGGCGGTCGCCGATCTCCTCCCGGTCCGCGAGCGCAAATGCCTCTTCCATCGTGCAGACCGGAAAGACCTCCGGGACAATCATCCGCTTCGACTGCTTTGCGGCGCTCTCCGCCACCGCATTCCAGCGGCGCACCTTCGCTTCCGCTTTTTTCCCGTCCAGACGGACGATGCTGCGCTTCGAGGATACCGGAACGACCGCAAAGGCGCCCAGCTCCACCGCTTTCTGCACGATCAGATCCATCTTATCACTTTTCGGCAGACACTGAAACAGATAAATCCGGCCGGGCAGCTCGCGTCCCGGCTTCTGGGCGTCTACAATTTTCAGATGGACCTGATCCGCGCTGTCATAAGGCAGAATTTCGCACGTATACTCCCACTCGTCTCCGCACGAGATCAGAACTTTCTCCCCCGGATGCATGCGAAGTACATTCCGGATGTGATTGACATCCCCGCCGGTGACCGTCACGATCCCGTCGTGAATCCGGCTTCTGTCCGCGAAAAAACGGTTCACGCCATTCTCCTCTCCCGCCGGAAGCCGCCGCATCGGCGCCGCGTCCGGACCGCGCGATTTTCCTCCGATTCATCCTTCCGGCGGAATCCGCGCGGCATCTCCGGCGTATCCTAAAAAAACGGCACCCCGAAGATTCGCTCATCGGAAATGCCGATTCATCTGTTCTTCCTTCTGTTTACAGCCGTTCTGCCGTGATACTGACCCATTCGCCCTGATGGTCCGCCGCGAGCACGCGCAGCCCCTGCTTTTCGCAGGCACGAATCACCGGCTCCTGCTTTCCGTCCAGAATTCCGGACAGAATGCAGATGCCTCCGCTCTTCATCGAGGACGCGATGGCGGGCATCATCGGAACGAGCACGTCCGGCAGAATATTCGCCGTGACGACATCGAAGCTGCCCGGCCCGACCGCCTTCTGCGTATCCGCGTCATCGATCAGGTTTCCGATGATCAGGCGGAACTGTCCGTCGCTGATTCCGTTGGCCGCTTTGTTATCCGCAACCGCATCGACCGTGCACGGATCAAGATCCGTCCCGACCGCCTCCGATGCGCCGAGCTTCAGCGCCGCGATGGCCAGAATTCCGCTGCCGGTTCCGGCGTCAAGCAGACGCGCTCCCTTTTTCATGTACTTCTTCAGGGCACGGATACACAGCTGTGTCGTCTCATGCATGCCGGTACCGAACGCCGTTCCCGGATCAATCCAAAGGACAAGCTTTTCCTCATCTCCCGGCGGAATTTTCTCCCAGGTCGGCGCGACGAGAATATCATCCACATGAAATGGTTTGAAATACTTCTTCCAGTTGTTCCGCCAGTCGACGTCCGCCGTCTCGCTGACGGTGATTGTCCCCTCCCCGATGTCCGTAAAGGCCCGGAGATTTTCCAGCTCCCGCTTCACATCCGCAAGGATCGCGTCGCGATCCTGCTTCGGATCCAGATAGAAGGAAAGATAGGCGATGCCGTCATCCGGTGGAAGCTCCGCGGGAATATCGACAAACATCTGCCTCTTCTCTTCCTCAGTGAGCGGCGCAAGATCCTCGATCTGAACGCCTCCGATGCCGAGATCCGCCAGCACCGCGCTCACAAGATCCTCCGCTTCCTCCGTCGTCTTCAGACGATATTTCATCCACTTCATGAATTATTTTCTCCCGAAACGATGCTTTTTCTTCGGCGGTTCTTCCTCTTCTGTCCCGAGGCTGTTTCCGGCGAGCTCATCATAGGCGCGCAGCGCTTCCTTCGCCTCCGCGGACAGCTTCTCCGGCACCTGAACGACCAGAGTCACATAATGATCGCCGCGCACGTTCCGGTTCCGCAGCGAGGGGACGCCTCTGCCGCGCAGACGGACTGTCGTATCGGTCGGCGTTCCTGCCTTTACCGTGTACTCGACCGGTCCGTCCACCGTATCGATCCGGATCGTTCCGCCCAGAGCGGCCTGCGCGAAGGAAACCGGCGCGCTCGAGTAAATGTTCACGCCGTCTCTTTTGAAAATCGGATGCGGCTGAACAGCCACCTCGACGAGAAGATCTCCCCTCGGTCCGCCGTTTCTTCCCGGCTCTCCCTTGTCGCGGATCCGGATGCTCTGGCCGTTGTCGATGCCGGCCGGCACAGCCACCTGAATCTTCTTTCTCGAAGAAACGTAACCCGTTCCGTGGCAGTCCGCGCATTTTTCTTTGATAATTTTTCCGGTACCGCCGCAGTCCGGACAGGGCTCGATATTCTGGACCATTCCGAACAGGGACTGGGTCGTCCTGCGGATCTGTCCCGTCCCATGACATCTGGAGCAGGTGACCGGCGCGGTTCCGGGCTTCGCTCCCGTACCGCCGCACGTCTTGCAGGTATCCTTGAGCGTCAGCTCCAGCTCCTTGGTGCAGCCGAATACCGCTTCCTCAAACGTCAGGTGCACAACCGCCCGAAGGCTCGCGCCCCTCTGCGGCTGGTTCGCAGACCGCGCTCTTCCGCCGCCGAAGAAATCTCCGAAAATGTCTCCGAAGATATCCCCCATGTCCATATTTGAAAAATCGAAGCCGCCCGCGCCGCCGTTCTCGAAGGCCGCGTGGCCGAACTGATCGTACTGCCGTCTTTTATTCTCATCCGAAAGAACGCTGTACGCTTCCGTTGCCTCTTTGAACTTCGCCTCGGCGTTCTTATCCCCGGGGTTCATGTCCGGATGGTACTTCTTGGCCAGCTTCCGGTACGCTTTCTTGATGGTTTCCTGATCAGCCCCCCGGTCGACTCCGAGGACCTCGTAATAATCTCTTTTTTCAGCCAATGAATTCACCTCTGCTCAGGGTGTTTCGCCGGAAAATAAAAAAATCCCCGGCGTGAAAAACTGCAGCTATGCGCGCCATCGGCGGCGGAAGATTCCGCCGCCTGATGACCCGCCGGCCGCCGCGCGGCCGTCACATTATTCTCCTGTCCGGAATTAAACCTCTTTGTAATCCGCATCGACGACATCATCGTCGCTGCCGCCTCCTGCGCTGCCGGATGCGGAACCGCCTGCCGCAGAGCCGCCGCCCATGTTCGGGCCTCCCTGACCGCCGTTCGGATTATTCTGCTGCATGTTCTCATACATCTTGGTAAACAGGGACTGTGCAGACTGCATCATCTTCTCCTGCGCCGCCTTGATGTCGGTAACCTGCGCGTCCGTCAGGCTTCCGTCCGCCGGAGCGTCCTTCAGAAGATCCTTCAGCGCGTTCAGATCCGCCTCAACCTGTGTCTTGTCGCTTGCCGGAATCTTGTCGCCCGCTTCCTCCAGCGCCTTCTCTACCTGGAAGACGGATGCGTCCGCGTCGTTCTTCGCGTCGACGGCCTCTTTCCGTTTTTTATCCTCCGCCTCGTACTGAGCCGCTTCCTGAACCGCCTTGTTGATCTCATCCTCGCTCATATTCGAGCCGGCTGTGATCGTGATGTGCTGCTCCTTGCCGGTACCCAGATCCTTCGCGGATACATTTACGATGCCGTTCGCATCGATATCAAATGTGACCTCGATCTGCGGAACGCCTCTTCTTGCCGGCGGGATTCCGTCCAGACGGAACTGGCCGAGGGACTTGTTGTCCTTCGCGAACTCACGCTCGCCCTGTACGACGTTGATATCAACGGCCGTCTGGTTATCTGCCGCGGTGGAGAAGATCTGGCTCTTCTTCGTCGGGATCGTCGTGTTTCTCTCGATCAGATGCGTAGCGATACCTCCCATCGTCTCGATGGAAAGAGTCAGCGGCGTAACATCGAGAAGAAGGATGTCGCCTGCGCCCGCATCGCCCGCGAGCTTGCCGCCCTGGATCGACGCGCCGATCGCGACGCACTCATCCGGGTTCAGATTCTTGCTGGGCTCCTTGCCGGTCAGCTGTTTTACCTTATCCTGTACCGCCGGGATTCTCGTGGAACCGCCGACCAGAAGCACCTTCGACAGATCCGAAGCGGACAGCCCCGCATCGGAGAGCGCTTTGCGCACCGGCTCCGCCGTCATCTCGACCAGATCCGCCGTCAGCTCGTCGAATTTTGCCTTCGTCAGGTTCATATCCAGATGCTTCGGTCCCTCGGCCGTGGCCGTGATGAAGGGCAGATTGATGTTCGTGGTGGTGGCGCTGGAAAGCTCGATCTTCGCCTTCTCGGCCGCCTCTTTGATGCGCTGCATGGCCATCTTGTCTCCGGAGAGGTCGACGCCCTCCTTGCTCTTAAATTCGTTGACGATGTAATCGCAGACTTTTTTGTCAAAGTCGTCGCCGCCCAGGCGGTTATTT
>ONLT01000164.1 GCA_900318755.1 uncultured Eubacteriales bacterium | reverse complement strand
TGAAAGCCAGCGCCTTGAGACGCTGGCCTAGCGACACGGGCTTATAGCCCGGACCGAACCACCCGTTTTACGGGTGGCGGCGATTTTTGACGATGATAAAAGTAAGGGAGGATGGATTTCTATCCATCCTCCCGGTTGTTGTACAGTTACAGGTTGTTATACCGTAACCGGCTGTTGTACCGTTATCGGATCGGAAGCACGACTCGGCCGGACTCGAAGGATTCTTTGCAGCGGTAAGCAGCTTCTGATACAGCGGTTCCGTCATACACAGTGAGGTCAGTCGGCTTCGTGTTGTTGCGGATGTGATTCGTGAACGCAGTCATTTCAGCGACGAAAGCGGAGTGCCAGCGCTCAAGGAAATCCTGATAATACTCCTGGTGTGCGCCGTTCTCATCGATGATCTCAAGCAGGTTCTTTGCGCCGACACTGGCAATACGGAGCGTTCCCTTCGTTCCGATGATTTCGGTCTCAACATTGGATCCAGCCGGATGTGTGCGGTTCGCGAAGATAAATCCGACCGCTTCGTTGTCCATCTGCAGAACTGCTACCGCGTTGTCTGCATCGTTGAGCTCTTTGTAGAGATCAAACTCGAATGCGTCGCCGAGGCCCCAAACGTTTTTCACGTTCGCGCCGGTGAACCAGCGGACGAGGTCAATATCATGCACGCACATATCAAGGAACTGCCCGCCGGAGTGCGGTGCGAATTTCAGTGTTCCCTCGATCGTCGAGCGGGGATCCTGCGTGTAGGAGCGGACAAGAACAACTTTTCCGATCTTGCCCTCATCCACTTTCTTCTTAGCCTCAGCATAGGACGGATCAAACCGTCTCATAAAGCCGAGCTGGAAAATCAGGTCCGGATGTGCTTCAACGACCTTTTCCGCGTCCTTGCACTGCTGAACGTCTGTTCCAAGCGGTTTCTCGCAGAAAACGTGCTTTCCGTGGTTCATAGCGATCTCGATCTGCTGTGTATGAAGGAAAGACGGTGTGACGATCGCGATGCCGTCCAGCTCCGGATTCGAGCACATCTCCTCGAAATCACTGTAAACGTTCTTGACGCCCAGCTCGTCCGCTACTTTTTTCGCCTGCTCCGCATTTACGTCGCAGATTGCCGCGAGTTCCGTTCCCGGGATCTGTGTCGCGAGATTCTTCGCATGCTCGTATCCGAGACGTCCGAGACCGACAGAACCGATTTTTACAGTTTTCATTCTGATACCCTCCGATTCATAAAAATTGAGTGTGATAGAAGTTGTTATCTTGTTCCTTTCGGTGATTTTATTATAGAGGAGTGTTACACTTCGGCGGTAGCAAATTCTTGTCCATGTAAAATAAAAGACGGGGCAAAAAACAACATAATTTCACAAATCTGTTGTAATATATTGCCCCGTTGGGAGAACCGTCGCCTAAACGCTGCCGATTCGTTTGCGTTCTGTGTCGATGCCGTTATTAAGTCGGCTTTTTGCGCGGCTTTTTCGTCCGCTTTCGTGTCACAATATGACGAATCGCGAGAAAAACGCAGATCGCCATCGCTGCGAGAAACCCGATCGCGCCGATCGCCGGAATCCCCAGCAGCTTCGGCTTCATATCGGTTGTACAGATGATACTGGATCCGATCAGGAGACCGGCGACCCACATTCCCATCACGAGGTTCCGCACCAGCTTTCGCAGCAGAGCGGAGAGGGAAGGCGTCGCATCCAGTTCGAGATTGACCCGTGCCTGACCGCGGAGATATTCTTCCAGAGCGCTTTTGATCAGAGGAGGGATTTCTGCTGTTTTATAGATGGAGCGGTACAGCTGTTTTCCGCTCCGTTTCAGTTCCGACTTCAGGTCAAAATGTTCCAGATAATTCTCGCACATCCGGTTGGAGGCGATCTCGATCATGTTGATATCCGGGCTGATCTCGGCGAGGACGCCTTCCATATGGGTCAGTCCGCGCGCAAGCATCGAAACACCGTGGGGAAGACGCATATGGTTGTTCTTCATAACATCAAGAACTTCTTCCAGGAACTGAGCGACGTTGATGCTGCCCATCGAAGATTTGGTGTAACGGCCGAGAAGTTCCCTGAGGTCGCGGTAAAGCATGCCGGAATCCGGTTTTTCATCCAGGTCACAGAGATCCAGCAGCGCACCTTCCACGATGGAGACGTCGTTGACCGCGATTCCCTGAACGCCCCGCACCATGCATTTCCGATCGTGCTCGGTCAGACGGCCCATCATGCCCATGTCGATCCATACAATTCTGCCGTCGGCTACCTTGACATTGCCGGGGTGAGGGTCCGCGTGAAAGAAACCGTCCTCCATCACCTGCTTGATGTAGTTGTTGACCAGCTTGTTTCCGATTTCCTCCAGATCGTAGCCGGCGGCTCTCAGGTGCGCGCTTTCGTTGATGGCGAAACCGTCCACGTACTCCATCACAAGGACGCGCTGGGTCGTATATTCCCGGTAGAGCTTCGGGACACGGATGTATGCGATTCCGGAGTTATTCCGGGAAAATTCCTCGATGTTCGCGGCTTCCTGCAGGAAATCCATCTCTTCCTGGGCCACCTTCCACATCTCATCGAGAACCATGTCAAGATCTACCACATCCTTCAGATTCCCGATCGGGGGAAGAAGGCGCACAGCGCGGTGCAGAAGCCCGATGTCTCTGGCCATGATGTCGTAGATCCCCTTGCGCTGGACTTTTACCACGACCTCTTCGCCGGTTTTAAGAACCGCGTGATGAACCTGCGCGATGGAAGCGGAGCCGAGGGGCCGCTCATCCAGCGCAGCAAAAACCGCATGCCAGTCCTCGCGGTAAGACCGGTTGATCACTTCCTCTACGTCGGAGAAAGGCATCGGGGCAACTTCGGAGTTCAGTTTCATCAGCTCGCTGCAGTATCGCTGCGGGAGAATATCCGAGTGCAGGGACATAATCTGCCCCAGCTTGATGTAGGTCGGACCGAGCTCCTCAAGGATCACGCGGAGTTTTTCCGGTGTGATCCCCCGTGTGATTTTATTTCTGCGCAGAACGCCCGTGATTTCTCTCAGACGTTCACGATTATCCATTTTTGCCTGATCTCTGCTACCCAAAGTGCCTCCGAAGGTGATGATGCCGGCCGTTTATGCGTTTGTATCTTCCGCCTGATCCGCGGAGGTATTTGACTTGTTCTTCAGCTCCTCATTGTCGGGAGCGGAGGACTGATTGACGGTGCGTTTCATTTTTTCCTGCGCCTGGTTGATTTTAGCCTTCAGGGCGTCGAGCTCATCCATCGTCATTCCGGCAAGTTTAACGCCGATGTCCTCGCTTCCGTCTGATTTAGTCCGGTTGTTCTCCATCGTCTGACGCATATTGTGCTTCAGCTCTTTGTTCAGTTCTTTTCCCTGTGCGACGGTGATTTCGCCCTTCTTCGCGAGATTGTCGATCAGCTCGGAAGATTTTTCCGTGGTCTCCGCAACTGCGCCGATTCCTGCAAGGATCAGCTTTTTCAGTCCGTCACCAAGTTTATATTCGTCTGCCATACTTAACCTCCTCTAATGATGATTGCTTCCTTTATTATACTTAACTTTTGATCATCATGAAATAGATTCCAGCGAAAAATTGAACAGTTTGCACAATTTACCGGCAGGGTCAGGGGACAGCCAGAATTTTCGGTACGAATATAAGGCAGCCGATGATCGCTGCGTTGATCGCGGCGATCAGAACGGCGCCGGCCGCCGCGTCCTTTGCTTTTTTCGCCAGCGGGCGCCGTTCTTCCGTCACAAGATCAACCGTCGCTTCCAGCGCGGTGTTGACCAGTTCCAGCGACAGCACAAGGCCGAAAAGAGTCAGTACGATCAGCCATTCCTGCAGGGAAATCTTCAGAACAATTCCTGCGGTCACGACGAGAACGACGAATCCGAGATGAATTTTGATGTTGCGTTCCGACCGTACCGTCGCGAAAATTCCCTCAAACGCGTGATAGAAACTTTTCGCGAGCGACTGCCGCTTTCTCTGGTGCTTCATACCGACAAACCTCCGGATTGATCAGAAAACAGGTTTTATGGACACATTAACAGCGGTTCAGTCGCGGACGACGACGGAAATGCCGTTGGGGATGCAGGTGAGAGACGCATCTTCGCCTTTGATCTCCCGTGCCATACGGTATGCGGTCTGGAGATCCGGCGCATACGTCATCTTCAGTCCCTCGATCATCTCACGGCGGTTCTCATCCGCCACGAAAATCACCTTTGCCTTCAAATTGACGCGGGCAAGAATCTGTGCGCACCACTGGTCCGCGATCGTGTCCTCCTGTCTGGTGTCCAGACACTTTTTGTAGAAGGTTTCGATATCCGGCTGATCGGCGATCAGATGGTAGAAGGAGTCTCCGCCGGTTCCGTCGGAGCAGGACGCCAGCATAATCAGGACGCCGCCGTCTTTGACGGTCGCCTCGCCTGCGGTCATGCCCTTCGGCGACTGGTAGGCGTTCTGATCCAGCGGGTAGCCGCCGTTTGTGGTGATGACGATATCGGCCATCGCCGGTTTGACGACGGCGTAGGAGCTGATGAACTCACAGCCCTTTCTGTGGGCGGTTTCCATGTTGCCGGCAAACGCCGCGACGGTCTTTTTGTTTTCGTCGATCACAACATTGACGATGTAAGCGAGCTTCGCCATCTTTGCCGCTGCGATCATATCCGTTTGAATCGGGTTGTTGTCCAGAATCCCGGTTCGCGCGTAAGGGCTGTCGATGAATTTTGAGCAGTGGTTGCCCATGACCGTGACGGCGTCACAGACGCCGGGAAGCACGCTTTTCCGTCCTCCGGAGAAACCGGCGAAGAAGTGCGGCTCGATGAATCCTTCCGCGACGAGTAGAGAGGTGTTCGCCGCAGCCTTATCAATGATGCAGTCCGGTCCGGACGGGAGGACGCCGATTTTTACATTTTGTGACGGGTCGTGGGCGTTGTGGACGATGATCCGGTCCTTAAATTCCTCATACAGCGCGTCCCCGAGCTTCTCGCGTAGTTCCTCCGTTGATGTGGCGCGGTGAAAGCCGGTCGCGACCAGAAGACGGATCTGGATTTCCGGATTTCCCTCGCGGAGCTCGCGGATCATATTCGGAAGAATGTCCCGGCTCGGAACGGGCCGTGTGTGGTCGCTGATGATAATGACGGCGTCCGGCTTTCCCTTCGCCAGTTCGGCGAGACGGGGGCTGTCGATCGGATGATCCATCGCATCCTTTACGATTTCAGAGCCGTCCCGGCTGCTTTTCAGCTCGTCAATTCTCGAGGTGAGAACCGGGGTGTCATCGGGAACATCAAGTGAATACGAGGTGCGTCCATAAAGGAAGTTTACAGTTTTCATAACGGTCTCCATTCTCCGCCGCATGATGGCGGGATCTGTGATGAGAGGTTTGCGGGTGCACAAATTCTGAAGTATTCTGATGTGTTGAACCTATCTCTATGATAATATTCCTGCGCGGTTTCTTCAAGAAAACAGTCCGATGTATTTTTTCGGACTCGTGAAAAATTCTTTACAAAAAGGAAAAGAACGATTGACAGCAAAGATGATTTATAGTATAGTAACCAATGTCGATGCGGAAGTTAATGCATCGGTTCTGCGCGAGTGGCTCAGGGGTGGAGTACAACCTTGCCAAGGTTGGGGTCGCGGGTTCGAATCCCGTCTCGCGCTCTTGCGTAACAGGCCGGAGATCCTTAAAACGAGGGTTTCCGGTCTTTTTTAAATCAGTTTTCGGGTCCGTGTGATAATAAATCGGATTTCGGGGGGCCGGGTGATAATATAATTGAACCGGAGTCGCCGTCATCGTATAATATCACCAGAAAAACCCTGAAGGCGGGCCGCAGCAGATCGCGGCTCTGCGGAGAGGAAATGAATTATGAAGAAACATAACCGAAGAGTCGTCGCGGTTATTCTGGCAATCATTCTGACAGCGGCGCTCGTGCTGCCGCTGCTGCTTGAAGCGGTGTACGCGGCGGATACAAAAGGATCGGGATCGGCGGAATCGGTGTCCGCCTCTTCCTCCGCGGAATCGGACCCGTCCGGATCCGATGGATCGGGATCGGCTTCGGGATCGGCCGCAGACAGCAGTTCGTCCGATCTTGCGTGTATGGACGGCGTCTATATTGAGAATGTCAATGTTTCCGGGATGACCGTCGACGAGGTTCAGGCGGTGATTGACAGCAAGATCGAGGCGCTGTCCGCGGATCTGATCACATTTTACGCGGGCAGTCAGTCGGCT
>ONLT01000167.1 GCA_900318755.1 uncultured Eubacteriales bacterium | reverse complement strand
TTCTTCCTTATTGACGACAATTTTCGTAGTTGAGAGCGGCTGATAACGGCAATTCTCAACGTACTCTTCGATCTCTTCAATGATCTGCTCTATTCTGCTGCTACTCATGGTTCAACACACTCCTTACCAATCAATTCCCCAGTTTTTTATGAATCTGCTCTACAACATAGGGCGGCACAAATTCGCTGATATTGCCGCCGAACCCGGCCACCTCCCGGACGGTCGTTGAACTCAGGTACGAATATTGCAGAGAAGTATACAAAAACGTCGTGTCCACTTCCGGCGCAAGTTTCCGGTTCGTCTGCGCCATCTGCAGCTCAAATTCGAAATCCGTGATCAGTCTAAGTCCCCTCACGATCACAACCGCTCCCCATTTTCTCGCAAAATCAACGGAGAGACCGTTAAACTGATCCACCCTGACATTCGGGATCTCTTCAGTCGTTTTCTCTAGTATCTTAACACGTTCATCCGCAGAAAACAACGGAGTTTTCGCAGAATTATTCAAGACGCCGATGACCACTTCATCGAATAATTGCGCCGAACGTCTGACAATATCCAGGTGTCCGTACGTGACCGGATCGAATGTCCCCGGATATACAGCAATCTTACCCATCCGTTTCTCCCCTCTCAAACGAGACGCAGAAATACATGTTTATTTGTCTTATACAGCTTTTCGCGGTACACGTCATACCCGAGGCCTTCCGCCCAGGAAAAATCCTCATCCAGCGCCGCCTCCGCAACAAAAATTGCGCCGTCGGCTATACAGTCGGACGTACGCAATCTTGCAAGTACATCTCTTTCCAGACCGTGCCCGTAAGGGGGATCCATAAAGATCACATCAAATGGCCCTCTCAGGGAAGCCGCAGCGGCGGCCGCGTCCATCTGAAGCACCGTTGCGAACGGATCCAGCTTTGTGAACATGAGATTTTCCCGGATCACGTTCACCGCTCTCCTGCTGTTGTCTACAAAACAGCACGAAGACGCTCCCCGGCTCAGCGCCTCAATACCGATGCCTCCGCTTCCCGCAAACAGATCCAGAAAATGGCATCCCGGGATCTCCGGCATCAGTATGTTAAAGAGCGTCTCCTTGATTCTGTCAGTGGTCGGCCGTGTCTCCATTCCCTCCACTGTCCTAAGAGGCATGGATCTGCATTTTCCGGCTATCACTCTCATATTGCCGTGTTCTCCTTCATACTCTCGCGCCAGTCCAGATCACCGCGGTCGAGAGCCAGGATCAGGCACTCCGCCGTCGCGATGTTCGTGGCGACCGGAATCGTATACTGGTCGCAGCACGAGACGATTTCGTCCACATTCGGCTCATGCGGATCGATCATCGTCGGACTGTAAAAAATGATGACCATATCCATATCATTTCTGGCGATCATCTCGGTAAACTGTTTATCGCCCCCCAGCGAGCCCGCGAGAAATTTATGAACGTGAAGATTCGTGACTTCCTCGATCCTGCGTCCGGTCGTTCCGGTCGCGTATATCTCATGCTTCTGTAGGATTCCCTTGTATGCGATACAAAAATCCTCGATCAGGCTTTTCTTGCTGTTGTGTGCGATAATTCCAATGTTCATGAACCTGCTCCTCTCGATCGAATACCGGCATTCCCGTATATTTTCACAAAATTTCACTACTGTAGTGTCATTATAACAAATTACCAATTTTTTTTCAATATGGTTTAGATTTTTATAATGTTTTACTACTAGTGAATTTTCTCATGCCGGGAAGAAGCCGGAAGAGGCAGGCTTTTTTGTTCATTTCTTGTACACAGGCAGCTAAACAGCCTGCGCTGCGCGTTCCGGACCGTAAATTGTCCGGAAAACGAATAATCCCATCCCGACACGGCTGCTCCCGGCCCGGGATGGGATTTATGTTCATTGTTTTCTGTAAAATCCGCTGATCCCGCGATCCGTCCGCGCGTTCCGCTCCGGAAATTACAGATCGAACTCTCCGAAGATATCCTCGTTCACGACATAGTACGCTTTGGACTCCGCGACGTTGACGTAAACCTTCACATCCTTGAGATCCGCTTCTTTATTTCCTCTCTCAGCCCAGATTTCTTTCACGCGGGTAACCAGTCCCTCGGAAGAGATGTTCAGATCGTTGAACTGGATATAAACCGCAGAATTCATCTTCGGCGCAGCGGCTTTCTTCACCGCCGGCTTTCTCGCAGCGGTTCTCTTCTTCGCTGCCGCCGCAGTCGCCTTCGTAGCCGCGGCTGCCTTTTTAACCTCACTCTTAACCTCCGCAGCGGCCTTTTTGACCTCCGCAGCCGGTTTTTTGATCTCCTCAGCCGCCTTCGGCGCTACGGATGCCTTTACGGACGCGGCCGCTTTCTTGACAGCTTCTACCGGTTTCACAGCGTTTGTGGTTGTTTTCTTGATGTCAGTGTCCGCTGATGAACCATTCTTTTTAATCTCTGACATTTCTAAATCCTCCTGAAATAGGCGTCTCTATATATGATAAACCTTAATCATAATATACTTTCCGCACATTTTTTGCAAGTTAAAGGAAAGTTTTTCGGAGTTCTGCTAAATTGTCTCCCCTATTTTGGCTGATTGTCGGCGTTTTGATGCCGGGCATACGCCTCAAGATGTTCTTTTATGCGCAAATATTTTATGTCAGACAGATCCGGATCCCTCGCAAGCAGCGCCTTCGATTCCCGGTCCGCCGCCTGCAGCACGTCCTGATCCCGGTAGATATCCCCCAGTTCGAAAAGCGCCTCGCCGCTCTGGCGCACCCCGAACAGATCTCCCGGGCCGCGCAGGCGCAGATCCTCCTCCGCGATCTCAAATCCGTCGTTCGAACGGCCGAGGATCTCCAGCCGCTTCGGAATCGTCCGGCCGCTGCTCCCCGAGACGAAAATGCAGTAGGACTGGGCGCTTCCCCGTCCGACGCGCCCGCGAAGCTGATGAAGCTGCGCGAGGCCGAAGCGCTCGGCGTTTTCAACCATCATCACCGTCGCGTTCGGGACATTGACTCCGACCTCGATCACCGTCGTGGATACGAGAAGATCAATTTTCCCTTCCGCGAACTCCCGCATGATCCGCTCCTTCTCTGCCGGCTTCATGCGCCCGTGCAGTTTTCCGACGCGCACCTCCGGCCCCATTTCCTTCTTCATTTTCGCGGCGTAATCCGTCACATTTTCCGCATCCGTCTCGTCGTTTTCCTCAACCATCGGACAGATGATATACGCCTGATGGCCTTCGCCGATCTCCTTCTTCAGGAACCGATACGCGGCGGGACGGAAGGAGCGGTCCACGACCGCGTTTTTGATCCGCAGACGGTCCGCAGGCATCTCGCGAAGAGCCGAGAGGTCCAGATCGCCGTAAAGAATCAGCGCGAGTGTCCGGGGAATCGGCGTCGCGCTCATGACAAGCACATGGGGTCCCGGAAGTTCTTCCCCGGAGTCATCCGCTTCGGACAGATTTTCCCCTCCCTTCTGTCCGAGCATCTCTCTCTGGCGGACGCCGAACCGATGCTGTTCGTCCGTGATCACCAGCGCGAGATTTTTGAAATGAACCCGCTCCTGGATCAGCGCATGGGTGCCCACCACCATCCGGACTTCGCCGGATTCGATCCGTCCGTACAGAACCCGTTTTTCCTTCTGGGTCAGGCTTCCTGTGAGATACGCGCAGCAGTCCGGATCTTCCCCGACCCGCTCCATCAGACCGCGCAGCGCCTGATCGTGCTGATGCGCGAGAACCTCCGTCGGAACCATCAGCGCACTCTGGTAACCGTTCTCATACGCCTCCGCCATGGCGAGAAAAGCGAGGATTGTTTTTCCGCTGCCGACATCGCCCTGAATCATCCGGTGCATCCGGTGCTCCGATTCAAGGTCCTCCTGAATTTCCGCGAGAATTCTCTGCTGACCGTCCGTGAGGCGATAGGGAAGCGAAGCGAGAATCCGCTCCGGCAGCGCGCCTCTTTTCATCGGGAACGGATTGGCGGATCGGATGTTCTGCGACCGCATCCGCGCCACGCCCAAAAGGAGCAGAAAAAATTCATCAAAAACAAGACGCCGCCTGGCTTCCTGCAGCTTCTGCTCCGATTCCGGAAAATGGATATTCCGGACCGCGCCGCCGATCTCCGGCAGCTTCTGGGCGGACCGAATCTCCTCCGGAAGATATTCCGGCACGCTCAGGCCGGACGCCAGACAGGCTCCCACCGTCTTCCGGATCAGCTGGCTGGTAATACCCGCGGTCAGCGGATAGACCGGAAGAAGCCGTCCCTCGACCTCTCCGTATTCCGCCGGTGTGAATACCTTCGGGTGTCCCATCACGCGGCGGTTTCCCTTTTCGACAATCCGGCCGCGAAAAACAAGCCGCATCCCCGGACGCAGTCGCGTCCGGAGATACGGCATATGAAACCAGTCCGCCTGAAGCTGATCCCGGCCGTCGGAGAGCATCGCGATCGTAATCGACCGGTTCCCGAACGTCCGTACCGACGGCGTCCTCAGGATCGAAGCTTCGACGGCGCTGACCTCCCCGGGAACAGCGTCCCGGATCGGTACCGGCTCTTTGTAGTATTCGTACCCGCACGGATAATAGCGGAGAAGATCCTCCTGGGAGAAGATTCCGAGTTTTTCAAACAGCTTCTCCGTTTTCTCGCCGATTCCTTTTAAATCACGCAAAGAATGCATACCATTACTCAACCGAAATAATGCAGTAATAGACCGGCTGGCCGCCTTCGTTCAGCTCCACGTCGCAGTCCGGATACTTTTCCTGCAGCCGCTGCTGAAGTTTCTCCGCATCCTCCGCGGAAAAACCTTCGCCGTAGTAGACGCTGATCAGCTCGGCCTCCCCGTCCATCATCTTTTCCACCGACTCGACCGCCACATCCTGAACAGACGAACCCACACAGAGAATCCCGGCGTCGCCCACCGCCATGATGTCGCCCTTATGGATCTCGACGTTATCGACGGACGTATCCCGGATTGAATAGGTAATCTGGCTTGTGCGGACCGAACCGATCGCCTCCGTCATCGCCGACTCGTTCTCCTCCGGCGACGCATCCGCAGAGAAATTGATGATCGCGGTGATGCCCTGCGGAACCGTCTTTGTCGGAATGACGATGATCTTCTTGTCCTCCGTCAGGTCCCGCGCCTGATTTGCCGCCATGATGATGTTTCCGTTGTTCGGGTACACAAAAATCGTTTTCGCGTTGACCTTCCCGATCGCGGCGATAAAATCGTTCGTGCTGGGGTTCATCGTCTGTCCGCCGGAAATCACGCAGTCCACCTGCAGTCCCTTAAAGATTTCCTCAAATCCGGCGCCCGCACTGACGGTAATGAATCCGTACTCCTTCTGCTCTGCCGCCGCCTGCGCCGCCGCTTCGTCGGCAGCCGCCTGCTCCTTCGCCAGCTTCTCGGAATGGCGGATGACCCGCTCGTGATGTTCCACGCGCATGTTGTCGATTTTCATATTTGTCAGAGGACCGTACGTCAGCGCCCTGCTGATCACCTGACCCGGGTCGTTGGTGTGAACGTGAACCTTCACAAGGTCATCATCCGCCACCAGGACGATCGAATCCCCCATCGAGTTCAGATATTTTTTAAAGGCGCGGATCGTATCCTGCTCCATCGGCCGGTCAAGGTTGACGATAAACTCTGTGCAGTAGCCGAAGCGGATTTCCTTTTCTTCGGCACCCGCTCTTCCTGCCGCCGGCGCGGCGGAAGTCTTCTTCGACATGACCTCTTTCACTTTTTCCGGGTCAAATGTCCCGGTCAGCTCCTGATACGCACCTTCCAGCACCGCCATCAGGCCTTTTCCGCCCGAATCAACGACCCCCGCCTCCTTCAGAATCGGAAGCATTTCCGGCGTCTGCGCGAGCACCTCGTTGCCGTGCTCCAGCGCGCCGGAGATCAGCTGTTCCAGTCCCACCGGGTCGCCGCTCTCCGGATCCGGTTTCCCGGCATTTTCCCGGACATACTCCGCGACGCCTTTCGCGACCGTCAGAATCGTGCCCTCTTTTGGCTTCATAACCGCCTTGTACGCCGTCTCAACCGCTTTTTCCACCGCCTCGGCCAGAATCGGTTCCGTGACCTCGTCGCAGTTTCGGATCACCTTTGTGAAGCCGCGGCAGAGCTGGGATAGAATGACGCCGGAATTTCCGCGCGCACCGCGAAGCGAACCGCCGGATATCGCCTTCGAGAGCTCCTTCATCGTCGGCCGGTCAAGAGCACGCACGGCGTCCACCGCGGACATAATCGTCATCGTCATGTTCGTTCCGGTATCGCCGTCCGGCACCGGAAATACGTTCAGCTCATTGATCATATCCTTGTTGATTTCAAGGTTCACTGCTCCCGCAATAAACATGCGGGAGATTTGTTCTGCATTCAATGTATTAGATGACAAAGCTTATCCTCCTCAGAAATCAGTCAATCACACGAACACCTTCGACGAGGATCCGTATTTTCTCGATCTTCATTCCGGTGAATTCTTCGACCTTGTATTTCACGCTGTCAATCAGATTTTCCGCAACTGCAGGGATGCTGACGCCGTAAGACATGATCACGTGAAACTCAAGAGAAATCCGGTTGTTGTTGATCACGACATTGATTCCATGCTGAAGACTGTCTCTCTTGAGGAGACGGACGATGCCGTCTTTCATATTGACCGCCGCCATGCCGACGATGCCGAAGCACTCGACCGCGACGCTTCCCGCGTACGTGGCGATCACTTCCGGACGGATGACTACTTCACCCATGTCTGTATCAATTCTGCCCTTCATCACGAGCTCCTTTCCGTTCATTCATTCAAAAAAACAGGACGCACCGCCGACACGCCAGATCCTGATGCGTCCGTGCGTACATGTCCGCTGATATTATACCGTATTTCCCTTTGAAATGAAATAGCTGCCGAAATATCATTTTTGGCTGAATTGTAAAAGTAAATTCCGTGTGAAATAGTAAATTCCATCGTACCTTTAAAATCGTAGATTTTTTAATAGTTTAGAGAGAAACTTTCTCAACGGCGTGT
>ONLT01000168.1 GCA_900318755.1 uncultured Eubacteriales bacterium | reverse complement strand
TCTGGAGCATATGAGATTCGAACTCACGACCTCCACAATGCGAATGTGGCGCGCTCCCAACTGCGCTAATGCCCCGTACCTGCCTATCATAATGCAGAAACGGGAAACTGTCAATGCTAAAATTTACAAACCTGTGATCTTAAAAAAATTAATTCCCGATGTCCCTTATGCGCGCGCCGGCCGTTCAAAGCTCACAACGCCGGCCTTCTGTACTCCCTTCAGCATAAAATAGCAGAGCGCCGTGTCGATCGGCAGCATAATCAGATTCGCCATGATCCTGGCCGGCATCATTCCGACAACGCCCCGGTTGTAGAGAAGGTACAGCCAGAAAGAATTCAGGACGATGTTGACCGCTCCCTTTACGAACAGATTTGCCGCGAAAACCCGCGGCAGTGTGATCTTTCTTTTGTAGAAAACCGCTCCGTAGATGAGGCCGCCGAGAACGGCGCTCAGCGTGAAGCCCGGGAAATAGGCGCCGGTCGGCTTTACAATGAATTTCAGGATGTCAAGCGCACCGCCGAAGATGCCGCCTGCCACCGGGCCGAACATCGTATCCACAAGAATGTTCGGAAGCTCCGAGAAACCGATCCGGACGTAATTGCCGATCTGAATCCGCGCGACAAGACTGAGGACGACCGCGAGCGCCGCCATCACCCCGCAGAACGCGATCGTCTTCGTGCTCTTCAGCTCAGCGAAGGACGCGGCGAAGCGGCTGCCGGTTTTCCGTTCTGAATTTCTGTTGTTCTGTGACATAAAAAAACCTCCTTTCGCAGTAATCCTTTTACCACATAAGGAGGTGTTCGCCCGATATGCAGCAGCGGGATGCGGCCCTGACACCGCAAGTATGCTGCACATACTTTTCGTCCGCCCGTCAACTCCCTGTACGGCCGGCACTTCACGCATCAGAACCTACTCTGCTTTTCCGTGTGAGGCGGATCATCTGTGATCCGCTTTTTCCGCATTCATATTACCACCGGGCCCGACGCTCTGTAAAGCCCTTTGCGCTCTTTATCCCAATACCTTTATCCCAAAACGCGGCGGAGTTTTCCGATCATCTCATCGATGTGCTCTTTTTCGATGACGAGCGGCGGCACCAGACGGAGCACATTGCCCTCCGCGCTGATCGTCAGAAGACCCTCGTCCTGCGCGTCGATGATCAGATCTCCGACCGGACGGCCCTCAATCACCAGTCCCTGAATAAAGCCCTTCCCGCGCCGCGCCTTCACGCCGCTGAAGTCTTTGACAAGCCGGTCCAGCTGCTCCTCGAAATACGGGGTCAGGCTCCTGACGTGATCGACGATGTGTTCCTCCTCAAAGATGTCGAGCACCGTACTGACCGCGCGCGCCGCAAAGGGATTGCCTCCGTACGTCGTGCCGTGGTCGCCGGGAACGAGCGAATGCTCCGCGAGCTTATCGTTCAGGATGAACGCGCCGACGGGAACGCCGCAGCCGATCGCTTTCGCGACCGTCATGATATCCGGCTTTACACCGTACTCCTGACAGGCGAACATATATCCGGTGCGGCCCATTCCGCACTGAATTTCATCAAGAATCAGCACGATGTCGTGCTCGTCGCAGAGTGCGCGGATTCCCGAAAGGAACGCCGGATCCGCCGGGTAAATACCGCCCTCGCCCTGTACCGTCTCCAGAATGATCGCGCACGTTTTGTCCGTGATGTTTTCCTTCACGCTCTCAAGATTGTTGTATTCCGCGAAACGGACGCCCCCGATCAGCGGTTTGAACGGTTCCTGGTAAGCCGCATTGCCCGTGACGGACAGCGCTCCGAGGCTCCTGCCGTGGAAGGAATTTTTCATCGCTATGATCTCGTGATCCGTCGTCCCGTCGCGCAGCCACGCATATTTGCGGGCCGTCTTGATCGCGCCCTCGATCGCCTCGGTTCCGCTGTTCGTGAAGAAAACCTTCGAGAGTCCGGCCGCTTCTGCGAGTTTTTTGGCCGCGGAGGCCAGCGGGATGTTGTAGTACAGGTTGGACGTATGCACAATGTGATCGATCTGATCCTTCAGAGCGTCGTTCAGCTTCTGATTGCCATAGCCGAGGGCGTACACCGCGATGCCGGCGGCGAAATCCAGATATTTTTTTCCGTCCGTGTCGTACAGATAGACGCCGTCGCCGTGCTCCAGCACGATCTTAAACCGGTTGTATGTGTGAAGCACGTACTGTTCCGTCTGATTGATGTAATCCGCTGTTGTCATTGATCTCTCTCCTTCCCGTACCCGTCAGTTGCCGCTGTCAAAGCGTTCCTCGCGGTTTCCGATGATCGCGGTTCCGATTCCTTTATTCGTATAAATTTCCAGAAGCAGGCAGTGCGGAATTCTTCCGTCAAGAATATGCACCCTGGAAACGCCCTCGTTGATGGCCGTGATGCAGTTTTTCAGCTTCGGGATCATGCCGCCCTTTACGATGCCCCGGTCGATCAGCGCCTGCGCCTCGTCGACCGTGAGTTCGGAAATCAGAG
>ONLT01000171.1 GCA_900318755.1 uncultured Eubacteriales bacterium | reverse complement strand
GTGCAGGAGATGTGCGCGAAGCACGAGGTGACGCCGGACGATATCCGGTGGCATATGATCGGTCATCTTCAGCGGAACAAGGTCAAATATATGGCGGAGTTCGTCACGATGATCCATTCGGTCGATTCGGTCCGCCTGGCGGATACGATCAGCAAAGAAGCGCAGAAACACGGCCGCGTCATCCCTGTTCTCATCGAGGTTAACGTGGCGGGCGAGGGGAGCAAATTCGGCGTATCTCCGGAGGAGACCCTTCCGCTGGTGAGGGAAGTCGCGGCGCTTCCCGGCATCACGGTCCGCGGTCTGATGACGATCGCTCCCTTCGTCGAGGATCCGGAAGAGAACCGCCCGGTTTTCCGTCAGCTGAAAAAATTAAGTGTTGACATTGCAAAGGAAAACATTAATAATGTTACTATGTGCGAGCTAAGTATGGGCATGACTAATGATTTCGAGGTCGCGATCGAAGAGGGAGCAACGTTCGTTCGCGTCGGCACCGCCATTTTCGGAGCTCGCGATTACAGCATCAAATGATTCATTCCAGCATCAAATGATCGCTGATGTAAGCAGACGGGAGAAATTATAGGGATATGAGCTTTTTAGACAAGTTTTTGAATGCCGTACGGCTGAATGATGATTATGACGATGACGACGAGTTCTTCGACGACGAGGACGACCTCGACGAGGAGGAACCGGAGACATCGGTCCATGAGGAGAAGAAACCGAAAAACCGCTTCTTCAATAAGATGAAAACAAAGCCGGAACCAGAAGAAGAGGAAGATGAGCCCTCTTACAGAGCGCCGAAGAGCGAATCGAAACCCTCCGGAGTTAAGCTTACAACTCGCACTTCCTCAAAAGTAACGCCTATGCGGAGCAAGGCATCAGCGAGGGATGATATGGAAGTTTCTGTAATTAAACCGAACACGATGGAAGATACCCGTGAAATTGCCGACACGCTGCTTTCGAACTGCACCGTTGTCC
The DNA here is from genome assembly GCA_900318755.1 of uncultured Eubacteriales bacterium. Lineage (GTDB taxonomy): Bacteria > Bacillota > Clostridia > Lachnospirales > Lachnospiraceae > CADBRN01. The sequence continues at coordinate 8,326 of ONLT01000171.1, read as the reverse complement.
TGAACCTTGAGGGAATTGACGTGGAACTCGCGCAGCGCATCATCGATTTCGCCTGCGGCACGTGCTACGCCATCGACGGAAGCCTTCAGAAAGTATCCAGCTACATTTTTATCTTAACCCCCGCGGGAGTGGAGATTTCGGGGGATATTCAGGATATTCTGAACGGCGGAATCCCGACGATCCGGTCTGACTTCTAATGAACGAAACAGAACTGTTTGAGAAAAGAATCACTGAACTGGCGGACCAGAGCTACGCGCGCGGGATTGTCACGTTCAGTGATTTTCTTGATTTAAACCAGCAGCACATTCTCCACAGCCGGAGCTGGCGGGAGCGCGGCGTCGCCGTAGAAACGAGCGGCGGCTATGAGACGGCGGAGCGCCGGATGGCCGCATTTGTACCGGACGGCCTCTCTTATGAATGGGAGTTTCCGTTCGTGTGTCTCCGGGTCGAGCCCCTTTCTGAAAAATTCGCGGGTGAGATGAATCACCGCGATTTTCTAGGCTCCATTCTCTCGTTGGGTATTGACCGCAGCGTCCTCGGCGACCTGATTGTGCGGGGAAAAACGGCTCAGATTTTCGTTGAGGACCGCATGGCGGATTTTATCATACGCGAGCTCACAAGGGTGCGGAAAACGCCAGTGCGGGCTTTTCCGGTCACTTCTGATGCGGACCGGTTCCGCCCCGAAGAGGAGCAGAAAACCGGAAGTGTCGCGTCCGTGCGGCTGGATTCCGTCGCGGCGCTCGCCTTCGGACTTCCCAGAAGTCAGATCAGCGATCGGATCCGTGAGGGCAGGGTTTTTGTCAACGCGAAGCTCGTAACCTCCAACGGACATCCGCTGCACGAGGGCGATCTGATCTCGGTCCGCGGATGCGGAAAGTGCCGGTTTGACGGATCCGTTCACACGACGAAAAAGGGCCGGCTGATGATCCGGGTCAGCCGTTTTGTGTGAGATGAGATGATTCCGGGCAAAATGACAGCAGTAAGGAGAGGCGGATATGGAAAGACTGACAATCAGTAAAAAAGGTTCGGAACTTGATTTTTCCTACGACATTGTCTGGACGGACAGCTTTGAGAGTCTTCCTGCGGAGATCGGCAGAGCCGGGCTGCGGCCGGCCAGAATCTGTGTCGTCACGGAGGACCGCGTCGCTTTGCTCTATCTGGATGCGGTGAAAAAGGCGCTTGAACCGACCGGCTGCGAGATCGTCGATGTCGTTTTAAACGCCGGAGAGGACCACAAAAACCTCTTTGAAGTCCAGCGGGTCTATGAGTACCTGATCCGCGGAGGCTTTGACCGGAAGGACCTTCTCGTCGCTCTGGGAGGCGGCGTGATCGGCGATATGACCGGTTTTGCTGCGGCGACGTACCTTCGCGGAATCAGTTTCATCCAGGTACCGACCACGCTTCTCGCCGAGGTTGACAGCAGCGTCGGAGGGAAGACGGGGGTTGATTTCGACCAGTTTAAAAACATGGTGGGCGCCTTTTATCAGCCGAAGCTTGTCTATATGAACAGGGCGGTTCTGAAGACGCTTCCCGTTGAACAGCTTTCTTCCGGGATGGCGGAGGCGGTAAAGAGCGCACTGATCCGGGACCGTTCGCTTTTTGAGTTTCTAGAATCCAATTCCGCCGGGATTATGGCGGGCAGTCCGGATTGCCTTCAGACGGTTGTGCGCGGCTGCTGCCGGATCAAATCGGAAGTCGTGGAGCAGGATCCGACTGAGAACGGACTCCGTGCGATTCTGAATTTCGGCCACACGATCGGTCACGCGGTGGAAAAACTTTCGGATTTCACGCTGCTGCACGGCGAATGTGTCGCGATCGGAATGGCGGCGGCGCTGGAAATCTCGGAGGGCCGCGGCATGATCACAGCGAAGGAGAAGGACCGGATCCGTTCGGTGATCCGTGCATACGGACTCCCGCTTTCCGTCAGCGACGGAGTGACGCTGCACAGACGGACGAACGCGGTTCTTCCGGAGATGACGGCCGAAGACATCCTTCGGGCGACAAAGTCCGACAAAAAGATGGAGAACGGCCGCATCCGCTTTATTCTGCTTGACGGAATCGGACGTGCGGTCATCGACCGCAGCGTTACGGATGATGAGATTCGTTCGGCCGCTGCATCCGTTCTTGCGTGACGGATTTCGTGCAGGTGAGGGGAAGTTTATGACAGCAGAAGAAAAACGGGGCCGGACCCTCCGGTTCGCCGGACCTTTATTCATCCTGACTGCAGCCGTTCTGGTTGCGGTCGATCAGATCACAAAATACGCCGCAGTTGTTTATCTGAAGGGAAAAGATGCGGCTGTGCTTATAAAGAATGTGCTGGAACTGCGGTACCTCGAAAACAGCGGAGCCGCCTGGGGCATGCTGCAGAACCGGCAGTGGATCTTTGCGCTGATCACCATTGCGTTTCTGTCGGTCATCGCGTTCTTTATGGCGAAAATTCCGAAAACCGCCTACTACCGGCCGCTGATGCTTACACTGGCGGTTCTCTGCGCCGGCGCCGTCGGCAATTTCATCGATCGGATCCGTCAGTCTTACGTGGTTGATTTTATTTATTTTAAAATCATTGATTTTCCGGTCTTTAATGTGGCGGATATCTGCGTGACGCTGTCGGTCATCGCGCTTCTGATCCTGATTCTGTTTCATTACAAGGACAAGGATTTCAACTTTGTCCGGAGAACGGACGGCAATGAAGAACATAAAGATTGAGATCGGACCGGAAGAGGAGGGAAGCCGCGTCGACGTTGTGATCGCCGGCCATCTTCCCGAACTCTCCCGGTCTTATATTCAAAAAATAATTAAGAGCGGCGGTCTTATGGCCGGCGGAACCGTGAAAAAGGCGAATTACCGCCCCTCCGCCGGCGAGGAACTGGAATTTGTAATTCCGGACGAGCAGACGCCCGATATCCGCCCGGAGCCGATTCCGCTGGATATTCTGTATGAGGACGAGGATCTTCTGGTCGTGAACAAGCCGAAGCAGATGGTGGTGCACCCTTCTGCGGGTCATTTTGAGCACACACTCGTCAACGCGCTGATGGCCCACTGCGGGGACGAACTGTCGGGGATCAACGGCATTCTCCGCCCCGGGATCGTCCATCGGATCGACCAGGATACGACCGGGGCGCTGGTTGTATGCAAAAATGACAGGGCACACCGGGCGTTGGCCGGCCAGCTCGCCGTTCACAGCATCACACGGCGCTATCGGGCCATCCTCATCGGCACGCTGAAGGACAGTGAGATCACCGTTTCCGGAAACATCGGGCGCAGCCCCCGCGACCGGAAAAAAATGGCTGTCGTCGCGGAGGGCGGTAAGCCGGCGGTGACGCACATCCGCCTCATCAAGAATCTGAAGAAGGGGTATGCCTACGTGGAGTGCGCTCTTGAGACCGGACGGACGCACCAGATCCGTGTGCATACGGCGCAGATCCGACATCCGGTGCTCGGAGATACCGTATACGGCCCGGCCCGCCAGCCGGTAAAAGGGCTCACCGGTCAGACACTTCATGCGATGACGCTGGGATTTATCCATCCCACAACGGGAAAATATATGGAGTTTACGGCGCCTCTTCCCGATTATTTTGAAAAATTGCTGCATGCTCTCGACTAAAACTAAAATATTCCGTAAAATCTGTCAAATTGTCTTACCGATTTTTGAAAATTATAGTATAATATGAGCAGAAACAAATTGACGATCCGGTTTTCAGGAGGGTTTACACATGAAGACAATCATTACAATCGGACGTGAGTACGGAAGTGCAGGCCATCAGATCGGAGAGGAGCTCGCGCATAAACTGTCGATTCCGATTTATGATAAGGAGCTGCTTGATCACGCGGCGAGTGAGAGCGGAATCTGCAAGGAAATATTTGAGAATCAGGACGAGAAGCCGACCAGCAGTTTTCTCTATTCGCTGGTGATGGACACATATTCGTTCGGATATTCCTCAAATCTGATGAATGAAATGCCCTTGAACCAGAAGGTATTTCTGGCCCAGTTCAACACAATCAAGAAGCTCGCGGCGGAAGGCCCCTGCATCTTTGTGGGACGCTGCGCGGACTATGCGCTTGAGGGCAATCCGAATCTTCTGAGCGTATTCATCCACGCGCCGCTCGAGATGCGCGTCCGCCGAATCGCAAAGCTGTATGATCTGACGAATGCAAAAGCGCGTGACCGGATCACCAAGACGGACAAACAGCGCGCCAGTTATTACAACTACTACACGAGTAAAAAGTGGGGAAGCACCTCGAGCTATGATATGTCGATTGATTCCGGAATTTTCGGAATCGACGGAACCATCGATCTGATTATCCACGCGGCCAAGGTGCGCGAGAACGGCATCGAGCGCCATATATTCGATTGAGATCAGGCCTCTGTCAGTTCACCTTGATTGAAATCAGGCCCCTGTCAGTTCTGCTTCATCCGATGTGATATGCGGAACCGGCAGGGGCTGTTTTTTTAATTTGAACGGTTACGGATGACTATTCTTTCTCGATGAACTCAGGATCCGGTGCGGCTTTCAGTTTCCTTCTTTTGTGCATCCATGGAATCAGATACTCCCGGAAAATAAAATCGATGATTGCCGCGATCGGTATCGCCAGCAGAATTCCGATCACGCCGAACATCCGTCCTCCGACGATGATGCAGACCAGAATCCAGAGCGACGAGACGCCGAGGGTCTCCCCGAACAGCTTCGGCTTGATCACGTATCCGTCGCATGTCTGAAGAATCAGCGTGAAAATCAGGAACCACAGCGAGTACCAGGGATTGACAAGAAGAAGGATAAACGCACCGATGACGCCGCCGAGAATCGGTCCGAAGGTCGGGGCCAGATTTGTCACTCCCACGACGACGGAAATCAGCGTCGCATAGGGCATTCCTGCAATTTTCATAAATACATAATTGGCGGCGCCGACGATCAGTCCGTCAAGCAGATCGCAGACAATGTATCGGATCAGGATCGTGTTGCACCGGCCGAGAAAACGGGATACGGCGGGATAACGGCTTTCCCGGACGATGTACCGCAGCAGCCTCCCGCAGTTTTTCTGAAGCCGGTTTTTGTCGATCAGCATGTAAATGGCGAGAATAAAGGAAATTACCCCGGTGATGAATCCGGTTCCGATCGTAAAGGAAGTATTGATCACGCGGCTCATGATTTTCGGGAGTTCGGCCGTGATCTTGTCCATCAGCGTATTTCCCAATTCTGTGAGCTTAGTGATGGCGACATTTGTGCCGGAAGTCTTCTGGCCGAGCGAGGACAGCCAGTCATTGAAGGAGGACGCGTAACCCTCCAGATTATTGATGAACGATGCGATGCTCGTGATCAGCTGCGGGATCAGTGTGACGACCAGAATCACAATCAGCGAAAGAACAAGAACGATCGCGCACAGAACCGACAGGTTTCTGGCGAGCTGCTCCCTGCTGACTTTTTGAAAAATCGTCCGCCGGATCAGATTGACGAGCGGATTAATCACGTAAGCGATGATCACCGCGATTAAAACCGGGGAGATAAAACCGAAAAATACACCGATTCCGTGAAAGATCACGTTCAGATGCGTCAGAATTACGTAAAACAGAACCGTGATGCACGCGGCTTTTGCGTAGGCGCTCCATCTCTGCTCAGACCATTTTTTGAACCATTTCATTGAAAGATCCTCTTCTTATTTTGGTTTCGTTCATTAATCTTCGCGCAGATGCACCGCCTTCGCTGCCTTCCGTCTACGGGAATCGCTCATCGCCGCGTAGTGAGTTTTTGTCGTGTTTACGTCCTTGTGGCCCAGTACATCCGCCACAAGATAAATATCGCCGGTTTCCTGGTACAGGGCGGTTCCGTATGTGCTGCGCAGCTTATGGGGCGTAATTTTTTTAGTTGACGTAATCTGCCTTGCGTATTTTTTAACAAGATTTTCGACCGTCTTTACACCGATTCGTTTCCGCTGAGAGGAAAAGAAGAGAGCGTGTTCATGTCCGGCAACCGGCTCGGTGGCGCAGCGGTCGCCATCGATATAGTTATGCAGCGCTTCGGCCACCTCCTCGCCGAAATAGACCATCATTTCATTGCCGCCTTTTCGGACTACGCGGACGCCATTGTTGTGAAAATCAACATCCTCGATATCCAGACCGACGCATTCCGACACACGGATTCCGGTACCGAGAAGCAGCGTCACAATCGCCAGATCCCGTGTCCGATATTTTTCACAGTAACTTTTCTGATGATCGGACATCTGAGCGTCCGTTCCGGTTTCGATCAGATCCAGCATGCGGGCCACCTCATCGGCGTCGAGCCGGATAATGTCTTTTTTGTGCAGCTTGGGCATGTCAACCTGAAGGGTCGGGTTGGTTTTAATCATTTCGTGCCGGTAATAATAGGCGTAAAAAGTCCGAAGCGACGAGAGCTTTCTCTTGATGCCTTTTTCGCCGTTCGTGATCATCCGGCCCTGAACCGGCTCGCGGTATGCCTTCAGATATTCGACGTATTCCTCAAGATCGAGCGCGGTTACCTGATCCAGAACGTCGATCGTGAAATCGCTGATCCGATAGTCCCTGAATTCCGGGTTCGCCTGAATCAGAAACTGAAAAAAGATCCGCAGATCATACGCGTATTTGCATCGTGTATTTGTAGAAGTTGTCGTGCTGATTCCGCGAAAAAAATCGCGCGTGAAATCCGGCAGCGTTTTTAAAACGGTGCGCAGTTTTATCGTATTTGAGAGATCGGTCTGATCGTGATAAGTAACACGTTTTTCCATCAAAATCACCTCGGTCGGCTGTGACAGGCCCTAACTATTCGATAAACCTGTGTTTTCCGAATAGTTGAGTTTCTCTGCTCCAATCCTATCACATCCGGATGAAACAGGCAATCTCAATTTTACCGTCGTTTTTTTAAAACCTTCAGCCGGGTGAATTCCTCGCGGTCCTTTTCTTCCAGCGATTCGCTGATGTCTTTTACCAGCTGGCTGTACCGCGGGATCGTGATGTTTTTCAGAGCGTTGGCGCGTTTCTGGGTTTTTCTGATGTTCAGCGCAAGCCGGTACGCCGAGTTCTCGATCATGGACAGCCGGATCGTCAGTTCCTTTACCTTCAGAAATTTTTCACGCGCCTCGTCAAGGGACTGACGCGTCGTATAAAACGCGTACGTCGGTTTCAGCTGATCCGGATCCGATTCGACAAGCGGGATGTCGACCCCCATGATGCTCCGCGTCTTGATCCGGATGGATTCCTCGATCGGGATCGTGTTGGAAAGCGTCTGCACGTAGCTGATTCCGTTCTCGATGTCCGCCTTCTGGAGCGCAATGTACGCCTCGCGGAATGTGGTATCGATTTCCGACTGAATATCCTTTGCCTGGTCGATGAGATTCATGATCTCACGGATCAGAATATTCCTCTTCCGGTCCATCAGATCGTAACCCATATCGGCCAGTGCAAGAGAATTCTTCGCACGAATCAGATTGCCCTTTGTCGGGAATACATCAAGATTCATAGATTCCCATCCTTCTTATGCATGGTTTATTATATGCATGATTTATATCTGGTCAGTAAATCGTACCGTGTCGGTCTTTTCATCGTAGACGGCCGGCCGGTAGTATTTCTCCAGAATTTTCGTATTCACGCGGTCCAGTTCGCCCTTCGGAAGGAGCCCCAGCAGCTTCCAGCCGAGATCGAGCGTCTCCTCAATCGTCCGGTTCTCATCAATTTCCTGACTGATGAACTGCTTTTCAAATTGTTTTCCGAAGATCAGATATAGTTTATCGATGTCCGAAAGCTCATCTTCACCGATGACGGAAGCCAGATTTCGCGCCTCACCGACCTTCGCGTAACAGGAAAACAGCTGATTCGAGACATCCTGATGGTCTTCACGGGTGTACCCCTCTCCGATCCCGTCTTTCATCAGCCGTGAGAGCGAAGGCAGCACGGAAATCGGCGGATAGACGGACTGGCCGTTCAGATCCCGGTCCAGAACGATCTGGCCTTCCGTGATATATCCGGTCAGGTCCGGGATCGGATGCGTGATGTCATCGTTCGGCATGGTCAGAATCGGGATCTGCGTGACGGATCCGCTGCTGTCCCGGACGATTCCGGCACGCTCATAGATTGTCGCGAGCTCGCTGTAGAGATATCCCGGATATCCCTTTCGCGAAGGAATCTCCCCCTTGGATGAGGACACCTCTCGGAGCGCTTCGCAGAAGGACGTCATGTCCGTAAGGATGACCAGAATGTGCATCCCGCAGTCAAAGGCCAGATATTCGGCGGTCGTGAGGGCGATTTTCGGTGTGATCAGGCGCTCGATGACCGGGTCGTTCGCGAGGTTCAGGAACATCACCACATGATCGGACGCGC
>ONLT01000173.1 GCA_900318755.1 uncultured Eubacteriales bacterium | reverse complement strand
GAAATATCTTTCGGGTCCGGATTTCCCGACCGGCGGTATCGTCGTCAACAAGAGTGAGCTGGAGGAGATCTACGAGACCGGGACCGGAAAGATCCGGCTGCGCGGCCGCACGGAGATCGAAAAGGGCAAAAACGGAAAGATCAATCTTGTGATCACGGAGATCCCGTACACGATGATCGGAGCGAATATCGGGAAGTTCCTGAATGACGTCGCGTCGCTGGTGGAGAACCGGCAGGCGCCGGAGATCACGGATATCTCGAACCAGTCCTCCAAGGAGGGCATCCGCATCGTGATCGAGCTGAAGCGGGGATCGGACGCGGAACGGGTCCGCAATCTGCTGTTCAAAAAGACGAGGCTGGAGGATACGTTCGGCGTCAATATGCTCGCGGTCGCGGGCGGAAGGCCGGAGACGCTCGGACTCCGCCAGATTTTCGAGTATCATGTGGATTTCCAGTTTGACCTCACGACGAAGAAGTATCAGACGCTGCTTGACAAGGAGCTGGAGAGAAAGGAAATTCAGGAAGGTCTGATCCGGGCGGTGGATGTAATTGACCTGATCATCGAGATCCTCCGGGGCAGCCGGGATCAGAAAATGGTGCGCGTCTGCCTTACGCGCGGCGAGACCGAAGGAATCCGGTTCCGCCACAGAGAAAGCGCCGCACAGGCGAAGACGCTGCGGTTCACGGAGCGCCAGGCGACGGCGATCCTCGAGATGCGTCTCGCAAAGCTGATCGGGCTGGAGATCGACGCGCTCTATAAGGAAAATGCCGAGACGCTGAAGAAAATAGAGGAGTACCGGCGGATTCTGAATGACTACGACGCGATGGCCGAGGTCATTCTCAGGGATCTGGACCATATTAAAAAAGAGTACGGGACTCCGAGAAAGACGAAGATCGAGGACGCGGAAGCAGCGGCCGTCGAGGAGGCGGTCGAGGTGAATGTGCCCCGCGTGATTCTGATTGATCGGTTCGGCTACGTGAAATCCCTGGATCCGTCCGTCTATGAAAGAAACCGGGAGGCAGCCGACTCCGAGAGCCGTTTCATCATCCGGACCTCCACGGACGACCGGCTGGTCCTGTTCACCGATGCAGGAAACTTCCACACGCTTCGCGTGAAGGAAATTCCGTTCGGAAAATTCAGGGACAAGGGAACTCCGGCGGACAATCTGTGCAATTACGAGAGCGGATCCGAGGGGATCGTTCACGTAAACGCCATTTCCAGGCTGAAGCGTCAGAAGCTTCTGTTCGTCACCTCCGCCGGCATGGTGAAGGTCGTCGACGGATCGGAGTTTGACGTGACACGCCGCACAGCGATCGCGACGAAGCTCCCGGATGACGGAACCCGTGTGATCTTTGTCGGAGATGTGGAAGGATATGATGCACTGGTGCTGCAGAGCGCCAACGGCTATTTCCTCAAATTCCCGGTCAGCGAGGTGGGCGAGAAGAAGAAAACAGCGGTGGGAGACCGCGGCATCCAGCTTTCGGCGGGAGATCATGTCGAGGCGGCTTATCTGATCACAAAAGGGAAGGAGTGTGCCGTGCCCTTCGGCGGCGGAGAGGTGTCGCTCTCGAAGCTGAAGCTCTCATCGCGGGCGCGGAAGGGTACGAAGCACTAAAAGAGCACGAAAGAAGAAGCCCTCAGGATTCCAGTACGAGCGACGCGCAGTCGCGCTCGTTGTACTGGCTCGAGATCACCGCGCCGCCTGCGAGGCGCGAGTATATCCCTGCAAATTTACCATTATAGACGTACAGTCCGGTCATGTTCGCATAGTTCGAAAAGGCTGGATTTTTTTCGAGAAAATCAATGTTCGCGGTCCGGTACGGGGGACAGTATTCCTGATAGATATAGGTATTTTCCTCGAATTTTCGGACGTGCGCTTCCCATTCCTCCGGGGTGCAGTCCACGCCGGCGTACACGCCCTTTGACGCGTAGGAATCGAGCGGTTTGATCAGGTAACGGTCCTTGTCGCGGAGAACGTCGCGAAACCCGCTGCTTTTTTCTGAAAGCAGACCGGTCTCCGGTATGTGTTCAAGAACGAAGGAGCGCTCCTTCGGGGTCAGAAGAGAAAGCGTCTCTTCCCCGTGCAGAAGGCGGAACAGCCATTTGTTATGGACGATCTGCGTGTTCAGCGCGCCGATTACGCAGACATCCCCGTTTTTAAACGCGTCAAGGAACGGGCGGACCTCATCGGCCCGCTGCATCAGATCCGTCGTGACCGCACGGCGGTAGACGGCGTCGATGATTTTTCCGGCGGGCGAGTACAGGTGATGATCGCGGTATGAAAGCTGTGTCACCTCGCAGAGCTCGCACGTGGCGCCGGCCGCCTCGAAATGCTTCCGGAACTCCCGGAATTCCTCGATCTCGACGCCGCTGAGAAAATCGACGATGCCGATATGGGGATGTTCGACGCGTTTTTCATACGTCGAGTAGATCTCGAAAAATGTCTCCACCCACGAATCGAACAGTTCAAAGGTTGAGAAGGAGTGGAACTGCAGCAGGTGACGGTGTGCCGGGTTTTTCGCGAGAGCGAGGTTGAGGACGCGGTCCTCATTCATCGCGCTCGTTCCGTCCGTGTTGATCTCGCAGAATTTAAAAGATCCGTCCTCCTCGTTGTAGAAGATGTCGAACCGGGCGATCGGCAGCAGAGAATCGTAGCCGCGCGGCGTCAGAATCAGATCGCGCAGCTCTCCGTCGAAGGGGAACAGGTTCCGGTAGGAGGCGTCCTCAAGGTATGTGCGGATGACCTTCTGAAAAATTCCGTACGTTGTGGAGACGATCTCCCGGAACCGGGCCACGTCCTTTTTTGAGAACACCTTCGGGATCTGCAGTGTCCGGATCGTATAATCGTGGTACGTGATGTTGTTTTCCGTCAGAAAGTCACGGATGGTTTTCGCGCTCTCGGCGTTTTCTTCCATGTTTTCTTCAATGCAGGATCGATATTCCCGGTCGATTTCTTTCATGATGTCCTCCGTTTGTCGTAAAATCCAGAATATGCAAGTGTTTTTTTCGTGCGCACCAGTTCCCGGAAGGGATCGAGCAGCGCGAGCTCTCCGTCATCGAGGCCGTGACGCGCCAGAACAAACAGCCGGTCGATAAATTTGTCGGCGGGCACTCCGTAGATGTTTGCGTCGAACCCGTCGCGCATCAGGGCGTGATCCGCTTCGATCAGGTCAGCTTCCCGCACGCGGCGGAATTCGTCGAGAATCGCCAGAGTCGCGGAGCTGTGGAAGAAAATTCCCTTGATCAGCGCGAGGTAGGCGGCGATGTATTTTTCCGGCATCGCATCGGCGCCGCGGATCTCCACGTAATGCTTCAGCCGTACGTCCGGGAACACCATGGAAAGCACGTGTTCGACATCGTCCTTCGTCATGACGGAGTCCGCGAAGAGGTCGCAGACGCGTTTCCTTCCGGTGTAGACCGGCCCCTCCGGCGTCGGCAGGAAAATGACCGGAACCTGCCAGATGTACCGCGCGTACGACTCGAAGCCGAAGGAATCGTCAAAAAGTCCCGGGACGATGCCGCAGCGGTCCGCATCGACGTGTTCCCAGATGCGGGTGCGGATCAGGCGGCCGGAAGAGGGCTTTCCCTCGAATACGGGCGCGTTATCGGTCAGAAGACGGATCGCCGGCATGATCAGGTAGGCACAGCGCATTTTCCGGACGAAATCCGGCTCGCTGCAGTAGTCGACCGAGATCTGGGTTGACGCCGTGCCGCGCATCATATTCCGCCCGCGGGTGTCGACGAGCTGAAAATACCGGTCCATATATTCGTACCGCTTTTTCGGGATCAGCGGAAGGTCGTTGACGCGGTCCTCCGGCTGGTAGCCGATGTTCACAAGATGCAGTCCCCGCTTCGACAGAACTTCGTCCGTAACCGCCCGGAAAGACCGGTAGATTTTCATGATGCAGGAAATACTTTCGCGCGGCGCGATGCTGATCTCAAGCTGAGCCGCGGGCTCGAGTGAAATCGCGTAGTCGTTGTTCGCACAGCCGATGAGATGCCCCTCACTCGTTTCGGTTCTGGGAAAACGTCCGGCCAGCTCTCCGAGAATTTCCTCCACGCCGCCGGGTTCGTAATAGGTGACGCTGTGTCCGGTATCGTCGTGCACGATGAAGTGCTCCTCCTCGAGTCCGAGCTTCTGGATGCAGTTCAGCTTGCAGCCTTCGTGGAAATGGCCGGTCAGGAGATCCAGGTTCTCGAGATCCGTTTGTTCGCTCATGATTAACCCTTTCTGAAAAAAATTGTAAATTTACAGTTGAAATTTATCCGAAAATATGTATAATGATCATTGTGCTACGCACAAGCCGGATTAGCTCAGTTGGTAGAGCACTTCACTCGTAATGAAGGGGTCGTCAGTTCGAGTCTGATTTCCGGCTTTTTTT
>ONLT01000178.1 GCA_900318755.1 uncultured Eubacteriales bacterium | reverse complement strand
TGTCAAGGAGGCGGATGTCTGACGCCTTCTTGTCTTCAAGCGCGCGAATCACAAGATCCGCCATTTTCCTCGTTTCTGTCATCTTATCTCATTCTCCTTGTTTAAGAGCCCCGGCTTCTTCCGCCCGGTTTCTGTAAAATTCCAGCGCTTTCAGCGTCATGGTATCCATCGATTTCGGATTTTCCGAAAGATAATCGACCGTATCGTGAAGAATCTCGTAGATGCAGCGGTTCAGGTCGGTAAAAGCGAGCCTGCGCAGTTCCGGAAGCCGGGGCGCCTTATCGCGATTTGGCTCGATGTAGTCTGCCGTAAAAATGATGCTCTGAAGAAGCGTCATGTCCGGTTTCCCCGTCGTATGCCATCGGATCGCTTCCAGTACGGCAGCGTCGGTGATGCCGTAAGTGTCCCGGGCGACGTGGACGCCGAGCTTCGCGTGAAGGAGCGCCGGGTGTTCCAGCTCGAAGGCGGAGAGTGCAATCTTTTTCCGGTTCGCCATCTGACGCATCTCGGAGTTCGACATACACTTCGCGCAGTCGTGAAGCAGACCCGCTCTTCGGGCAGCTCCGAGGTCCTCGCCGTAACGCATCGCCAGCGCACACGCTGTGTAAGAAACACCGAGGGTGTGGCGGTAGCGGTTCGGGGTCAGGGCCTCCTGCAGCTTCTGTTCAAGATCTTCCCATTCTGATTTCATTTTCATATGTGCTCCCCGGATGATTCTTTTTCGTGATTGTTTCTGTAGATGCCGTTCAAAAGGATGTAGTCGATCACACTGTCCGGGATGTAGTAACGGACGGACTCGCCGCGCCGGATCATCTCCCGCAGATGGCTGGATGCGATGTCGAGATTCGGTGTGTCGAGTTTCAGAAAAGTTCCGCCGTACTGGTCGCGTTTCTTCTGAATTTCGCGGTCAAACACCTCCGGCGCAATCTGGTTGCGCGTCGCCACGACCAGCGTGCAGGCGCGGACAATCCGCTGCGGCTCTCTCCATGTCTCGAAATCGAACAGGCTGTCCGCGCCGATGATGAAATAGTAATCGGTGTCCGGATGCTCCGTGCAGAGAGTTTCGAGGGTCCGGTATGTGTAACTGTAGCCGTCCGCGTTCATCTCGCGTCTCGAGAGCGTAAAATGCGGGTTGGAGGCAATCGCACGGCGCACCATTTCGACGCGCTCGCCATCCGACGCCCGTCCCTCGCGGTGACGCTTATGAGGCGGGTTGCCGGCCGGCATGAATTCGATCCGGTCCAGATCAAACTGCCGGTAAGCGGCTTCGCCCAGAATCAGGTGGCCGATGTGAACCGGGTCAAACGTACCGCCCATTATTCCGACTTTTTTTCTTTTTTCCATGGCATGAGCGCCCCTGTTTTCATCGTTTCGGAAGTTCGATGCGCTTTTTGTCCTCTTTTCCCTGACGATACAGGACAATTTTTCTCCCGATCACCTGAACGACCTGCGAACGGGTTCGCGCCGCAAGCGTCTCCGCGGTCTCACGCAAATCCTCCGGGTTGTTTTTCTGAATGTTCACTTTAACCAGTTCGCGCGCCGCGAGCGCCTCTTCAACCGAAGCGGTTACTTCCGGCGTGAGGCCGGTCCGTCCGATCTGAATCGTTGCGTCCATCGTCATCGCGAGACTTTTCAGGTATGCGCGTTGTCTGCTTGTCAGCAAATTCGTTTCTCCCTTCTCTACTGCAAGGATCTTTTTGGTCCTATTTATTCTACAACATTATTTGAAATATTCAAACGTATGTCCGTACATTCGGATCGTATCGCCGTCCTTTACGCCGGCCTCTTCCAGATCCTTCAGAATTCCGCTTTCAGAAAGAAATTTCTGGAAAAACGCAAAACCCTTCTCAGAATCCAGATTTGTGTAACCGAGCATTTTCTCAATTTTCGGTCCCTCGACGATGAAGACATTCTCTTCGTCCTCGGAACGGACGATCGTGTACGGAAGATGTTCGACCGGAGGAAGGATTTCATCGACGTCAATTTCCGGCTGGAAGCGCATGGACTCCTTCGGAATGCCGGACAGCTTCCGCTGCACAGAGTAGAGAAGCTCCCGGATGCCGGCTCCGGTCGCGCCGGAAATCGGAAATACCGGAATCCCCTTTGGCTCGAATTCCTTTTTCAGCCGCTCGACGGGACTTTCCTCGCCGGTCTCGTCGTAGTACTCCTGATATATCAGATCCGTCTTGTTCGCGGCGATGACCTGCGGCCGTTTGATCAGATCTTCGCTGTATTTCGCCAGCTCGGAGTTGATCTTATTTACATCATCGATCGGGTCACGCCCCTCGCTTCCGGATGCGTCGACCACATGGATGAAGAGACGCGTGCGTTCGATGTGGCGCAGAAACTCAATTCCGAGGCCGGCTCCGTCAGATGCGCCCTCGATCAGGCCGGGGATATCCGCCGCGACGAATCCGCCGCCGTCCAGATCGACAACACCGAGGTTCGGCTGAATGGTTGTGAAATGATAATCGCCGATTTTCGGAGCTGCGTTTGAAATTCTCGATAGCAGCGTCGATTTTCCGACGTTCGGGAATCCGATCAGCCCGACGTCCGCAATCAGTTTCAGCTCGAGACGGATCGTAAGTTCCCGGGCCGGTCCGCCAGGCTGGGCAAACTGCGGGACCTGCATCGTGGCAGTGGCGAAGTTCATGTTGCCCCGGCCGCCCCGGCCGCCTTTCAGCAGAACGACATGCCGGTTCTCTCCGGATAGATCCGCGATGACCTTGCCGTTCTGATCGTCATAGATGACCGTCCCCTCCGGGACTTTCAGAATCAGGTCGTCGCCGTCGCTTCCGTGGCGTCTTCGCTTCTCTCCCTCGCCGCCGTTCCCCGCTGCGAATTTTCTGCGGTGACGGTAATCCGCCAGCGTATTCATTCCGGGGTCGATCTCAAAGATGACGTCGCCGCCCCGGCCGCCGTCGCCCCCGTCCGGGCCGCCGGCTGCGACAAATTTCTCGCGCCGGAAGCTGACGTGGCCGTCGCCGCCCTTTCCGGAACGCACTGTGATTTTAGCTCTGTCTGCGAACATAATTTTTCTCCGTGTGAAAAACGAACTTGAAAAAAGCTGCCGCAGATTTCTGCGACAGCTTCGATGAACTTATTCGGCAGCTTCCGCGACCGGAAGTACGGAAACTTTCTTTTTGTCTCTTCCGACTCTCTGGAAACGGACGATGCCGTCCGCCGTAGCGTACAGCGTATCATCTTTGCCCCTTCCGACATTCTCACCCGGATGAATGTGGGTGCCGCGCTGTCTGTAAAGGATGTTGCCGGCTTTAACAAACTGTCCGTCCGCTCTCTTCGCACCGAGGCGCTTGGACTCGGAATCGCGGCCGTTCTTTGTGGAACCGACCCCTTTCTTATGAGCGAAGAACTGAATGTTCATTCTGATCATGATGGTTACACCTCCTCGAATAAAATCTGCAAATACGAACCGTACGATTTCTGTATCTCACTCAGGCCGAGAAGCATTGACCGGATTAAAAGATCCGTGTCGTGGGAATAACCCGCGTCGAGGCGAAGGCGGATCACCGCCTGATCCTCATCTGCCGCACTGTGCCCGTCGCCCGTGAACCGTTCGATCGAATTGACCGTCGTGATCACCAGCGCCGACACAGAGGCGCACACAATATCCTCTCCCGCGTCCGCGTAGCCGGAATGACCTTCACACGAAAAACCGCGGTATTTTCCGTCTCCGTCCTGATAGACTGTAACCGTCGTCATATTCTTATGCGTTGATTTTGTCGATCTTGACTTCTGTGTACTGCTGTCTGTGACCGTTCTTTTTGTGATAGCCGGTCTTTCTCTTGTACTTGTAAACGACGACTTTTTTGCCCTTGCCGTTCGCTGTAACGGTAGCGGTTACGCTTGCGTTCTCGACATCTTTGCCGACTTTGATCGCATCGTCGTCTCTTACTGCAAGTACCTGGTCAAACGTAACAGTCTCATCGGTATCCTTGCCGAGCTTCTCCACACGGATGACGTCTCCCTCGGATACTTTGTACTGTTTGCCGCCGGTAGCAATAATTGCGTACATATGGCACCTCCTAAAATAAATCTCGCCAGATACGGTGCCCGCCGAAAGTGAAAAGCGGCGGAACTTTCAAAACCTCTCTGTGCGGCATACTGTTGTAATATACCATAAAATCTGCGGATATGTCAACGGTTTTGCAGCAGGAAATGCAGATTCCGGAAATGCAGATTCGTTTTGCAGCAGGAACTGCAGATTCATAACATGCAGATCATTCTGCAGGGATTCTGCGCGGCGTCTTAGATGCCGAACGCAATGCCGATCACGAGGAACAGGACGCCGACCGCCGCGATCGCGATGATCGGAGAATAGATGCGGTTCCAGAGCACCGACTTCTGACGGCGGCGGTCCCGGGGCACAAAATACGGCCGGACTGCATCGGTTCCGCGGCGGATCAGATATTCCCCGAGGTAGAGGAAAAAAACCGCGGGTATGCCGTAAATCAGCAGGATCAGCCCGAACGAACCGGCAGACATCGCAGCGGAGACTTCCTCCGGCGACACGGTCAGCCGGATTCCGCCCGGAAGCGGCACGACTGCTGCGGCTGTCAGAGCGCCCTGCCCCAGATAGCCGAGCAGCGTCGCGAACAGGTTGCACGAAAAGTGCATCAGCGACGAATAAAACAGATTACCGGTCAGTCCGTACACGTAGGACAGCGCCGCTCCCATCACGAACATGGCCGGGTAACGGATCGGGTAGACATGGAAAAATGCGAAGAAAACACCCATGATGATGCTCTGCCCCACCAGACTGTGAACGCGCTCCCGTACGGCGCTCTGAATCAGGCCGCGGTGCAGAGCTTCCTCGCAGACCGCAGGCATGAGACAGACGACGACAAGGTCGACCGGAAACGTGCTGGATGCGGCTTCGGTGGACTCGTAGATCTGGGCAAATTCCTTCGGGAACAGCATCATCATCAGACTGTTTGCGATCACCGACAGCGAATAGGCCCCGATCAGAAAGACGAGCGCCCCGCCTGTGGCCCACCGGTTCGGCCTTCGAACCAGAAAAACCTCCCGCGGATCGGCGTGAAGGATCCACACCGGAATGACCGCAACGGCGAGTACGATCGCCTCGGTGATTGCAAGTCCGCCGTTGCCCAGATAGATCTGGGCGAGGGATTCCACTGTAAAAAACAGAAGAATCTGAATCAGAAATACGGTCACCGCCTGACGGATTGTCACTTTCTGAAATGGTTTTTTCCGGACGAGTCCGTCCGGACGGGAAAATCGTATCTGTTCGTAATTCATGCCGATCCTTTCTCCGTCTTCGATCTCAGTCTTCCGATTTCAGCCGGCGCAGCTGTTCCGCCAGGGAAAGCCTTGTCCGCTCTCTGGTAAGCTCCGCAATTCCGAGCTTTGTGATGTCGACCGCGACCGTTTTTACCGGATCCTTTGCCGCAAGCTCTTCAAGGTAGGCCAGCAGTTCCGCTTCGTGCTCCTGGTTCATGTTCAGAAAATCAATCAGAATCGTCCCGGTCAGCGAGCGAAGCCGGATCTGCTCCATCGCGGTTTTTGCGGCTTCAAAGTTCAGCCTGCGCGCCATCTCCTCATGCGTGACATTCTTAGAAAATCGGCCGCTGTTTACGTCAATCGCGACAAACGCCTCCGTCTGATCGATGATCAGTGTCGCGCCGGATTTCATCCATACCCGTCTCGAGGTGAGGCGATCAAGCAGGGCCGGGATGCGGTATTTCCGGTACAGGCTCATCCCGTCTTCCGGGGCGGGGTCGTGACAGACGCATCGGATGCCGGAGTTTTCCGCCCGTTCCCGTACCCCGGGGAGATCCGTCTCAATGAGATCCTGATGCTGGAGCCGCTCGAGCAGATGCTGCCAGGGAAAAGGACGGTACAGGCAGGTGCCGGGGATACGGGTCCGGCCGACCGTCGTGATCTGTTCCAGTTTTTTGCAAAGTTCGTTGTACTCTGCGCGGATCTCACTTCCGGAAGCGCCGGCAGCTCCCGTGCGGACTATCGTGCAGTACAGGGGCGCCGGTTCATCCTCTGCAGCCAGCTCCAGCCGGATCCGCTCCTTCTCCTCTGCGGACAGCTTTGATGAAAAATGAAGAGAAGGAACCCCCGTCGTCAGAGCCAGATAATGACCGGAAAGATTCAGCTCCGCGCGTGCGTGGGGCAGCTTCGTTTTTACCGCCTCTCCGTCAATCTGGACGAGAAGCGCATCCCCCGCGTGGGGCTGCGCCTCGGGCGGTCTTTTCGTAATCATGCAGAAATCGCGGCATGTCTGATTTTTCCGGATCGGAAGGAAGACCATCCTCCCTCCGCAGATCCTCACAAATGCTCCGTTCGTTTTCCGGTCAAGTTTTTCAATCTTCCCGACGAAGATCGATCCGACCGGCACCTCGCTGTCCGAATCGGCCAGAACCGAAAAATCGAGAGGGTCCCCGCCGTCGTCCTGAAGCAGGGAAACAGCCGTCCCGTGTCCGGCGATATTCATCGATGCAATTACAAGCGTTTTGCTCAAAAAAAGTCTCCCTATTCGATCACGGTCCCGAGATCTTCAAGCGGCACCAGGTGCCGTTCTCCGTCTGTTCCCAGATCCGCGTAAAGTTCTTTTCTCCGGATGATCAGATCGCTTTTTTCCGCAGGAAGGCCCAGAAACGCGGTAAATGCGCCGATCGCCTGCTCCGGCCTCAGATTGTCCGTGCTGCCCTGCGAAATTGTCATGGAAAATACGCCGTTCTGATAAGCCATGGAGTAGATCAGCGGACGGATGTCGATCTCCCGCTCTCCTTTTTTTGTTTTCTTGAGGATGCGGATCACGCTCTGCGACAGAAAACCGTCAAGCGCATCGCGGACCCGGCTCTCGTCCGCGCCGGCCGGGAGCACGCCGTCCCGCAGGCGCACGTCGTAATCCGCCGCGGCCACGAGCGTCATCCCCTTCGAGCTTTTATCCGCCGGAATCTCCCGAACGGAGAGAACGCGGAAACCGGGTGCCATCTGGCGGTTGAGCTTTTCTGTCATCACGGCGGAGGACTCCGCCTCTTCCAGATCAAGATCGAAATATTCCGCATCACTGGTCAGCCCCACGCCGAGCGGCGCTGCGAACGACATGATCATATGCGGACTGAAGCCCCCGGAGAACGAGGTGTGAAACTCCGCTCTTCTGAGCGCCTTCTGGAAATACCGCATGACATCCAGATGGCCGATGTACTTCATGGAGCCGGTTTTTGAAAATTTAATTCTGACTCTCATAACAGACGCCTCCTCCGAATCCCCGCGCTCCGCAGCCGCTGCAGTGTTCCCGGCAGTTCGGCGTGACGGAGGCTGCGGCGGCGTTCATCCACTCGCGCTTCAAAAATTCCTTCGTTACGCCGCAGTCGATAAAATCCCAGGGAAGAAGCTCATCGACGCTGCGCTCCCGGTGGGCGTAAAACGCCGGATCAATTTCGTTCTCCGAGAAAGCCCGGTCCCAGGCATCCTGACGAAAGCGCTCCGTCCACGCGTCAAACATCGCTCCGTTTTTGTACGCGGATTCCACCGCGGCGCAGAGTTTTCTGTCCCCGCGCGCCAGAACTCCCTCAAGCACGGAGACGGAGGCTTCGTGGTACGTGAACCGGATACAGCTCTGGTTTTCCATCGCGCGGACCTCGTTTTTTGCGATGTGTGCCTTTTCAAGAAAATCCTCCGCCCGGTCCATCGAGGCCCACTGGAACGGTGTGAAGGGCTTTGGGACGAAGAAGGAACAGCTCGCCGTGATGGAACACTTTCCGTTTCGCTCTTCCTTCGGAATCTCAAAGTAGACATCCGCCACGCGCTGACAGAGACGGGCGATTCCTTTCGCGTCCTCTTCTGTCTCGAACGGCAGGCCGAGCATGAAATAAAGCTTGACCTTTTTCCATCCGCCGCGGAAGGCGGTGCCGGCTCCGCGTAGAATCTCTTCCTCCGTCAGCCCTTTATTGATGACGTCACGCATTCTCTGGGTTCCGGCCTCAGGCGCGAATGTGAGGCTGCTCTTCTTTACATCCTGTACCTTCGACATCACATCGAGGGAAAAGGCGTCGATTCGAAGAGACGGCAGCGAGATGTTGACCCCCTGCCGGCTGCAGCGGTCGATCAGGAAATCGATCAGTTCCTTCAGCTCTGTATAATCGCTGGTTGAGAGCGAGCTCAGTGAAATTTCCTCATACCCCGTGTTTTTTAAGAGCGCCTCCGCGTCTTTTTTCAGCGTCTCAACGCGCTTTTCGCGCAGCGGGCGGTAGACCATGCCCGCCTGACAGAACCGGCATCCCCGGATGCACCCGCGCTGCACCTCAAGAACGATGCGGTCCTGCGTCGCCTTCAGATAGGGGACGACCGGCGCCTCCGGATACGTCACACGGTCAAAATCCATGACGATCTGCTTCTCAATTTTCGACGGTACGTCATCCGCTGCCGGCAGGAACGCGGCGATGGTTCCGTCCGCGTGGTACGTCACCCTGTAGAGAGACGGCACATAGATTCCGGGAAGGTGCGAGGCCTCGCGCAGGAACCGCTCCCTTGTCCATCCTTCGTCCCGGCAGCGCAGGTAAAGATCAAACAGGTCGTCGTAACGCGTCTCTCCCTCTCCGATATAAAACAGGTCAAAAAAATCAGCGATCGGCTCCGGATTGTACGTACAGGGGCCGCCGCCGATCACGATCGGGTCTTCCCATGTGCGCTCCTTCGCGTGAAGCGGAATTCCGGACAGGTCGAGAATCTGCAGAATGTTCGTGTAACACATCTCATACTGGATCGTCACGCCCAGAAAATCGAATGTGCGGACCGGATCCTGTGATTCAAGGGCGAACAGCGGAATCTTCTTCTCCCGCAGGATCGCGTCGAGATCCGGCCACGGCGAATAGACGCGCTCGCACCATACGTCGCTCCGACGGTTAAACATATCATAGAGGATCTGGATTCCGAGATGTGACATGCCGATCTCATAGACATCCGGGAACGCAAAGGCGAACCGGATCCGGACGTCTTCGGGATCCTTCATGACGGAATTGATTTCATTTCCGATGTAGCGCTCGGGTTTTTCCACACGAAGCAGAATGTCTTCGCCGAGCGCGGTTTTTCTTTCTTTCATCTGGTTTACTCCACATTATTATAACAAACGTAATGATAGCACGGGGCCATTGCATTTTCAACGAAATTCCAGTAAAGTAGAACAGGAATCAGATGAACGGAATAAGAGGTGATATCTATGAAATTTTTTTATCCGGTAGTGGTCAGCCGCAAAGAAGACGGCACGTATCACGCAAAATTCCCCGACCTCGCAATGTGTGAGGCGGACGGCGATACGATGGATGATGTACTCGGCGAGGCGACCTATGCAGCTCACGACTGGATCGAATCCGAGCTGCTTGAGGATGAACCGGATCTTCCCAGCGCGACCGACCCTGTGGACATGAAGCTCGCGGATAACGAGGAGGTTCGTATGATTCTCGTTAATATGAAGCTTATGCCGGGATGGGAGGAATGATTTTTTCCTGTGTACAAAAGGCGGCCGCCGGTTAACGGCGGCCGTTCATTGTTTTTAGAAAACTACTTTCCAGTCGGTCAGCGCGACCGCGCAGGCGATCCCGTCTTCGCTCCGCTCCGTGATCATCAGTCCGCCGCCTCCGTCCAGAATCGCGATCCGCTCGCAGAGGCTGTCCGCGCTGTTTCCTTCTTTTTTCAGCTGTTCCCCGCTGAACACGTGCAGGGGAAAGCGGTTCCGCCTGCAGAATTCGACGATTCCCGGTTCATCCCGATACGCTTCTGCTGCGGCGACGCTCCGGATGGCCTCCTCATAGAGTGAGAAACGGTTCAGCGTGTCGCGGATAAACTGCTCGATCTCCCGCGCACCCGTTCCCTTCCGGCAGGCGATCCCGACTGACAGACAGCGCGGAATCAGCCAGAGTGTGTGATCGAAATACGCGCGGTTGTAGGAAGGGCTGATGTAAATTCCGAGCGAGATTCCCCCGGGACGCTCGCCGTTATCCTCCAGAGCCTGCTCCAGCTTTTCTGACCAGACAAGCCCCTCCGGAAGATCTCCCTCCACCGGGAAATTCGTGTAGAAGCCCACCGGTTCGCCGGAAATGACTGCGGCGGACACCTCCTTCGCGTACGTCGCGCTGGACATGGTCAGGTTGTTTTTCTTCGCGTACACATCCACGGCGAATTTGTTGTGGATGTCGGTGGCGGTTGTAATTACCGGAATTCCGCCGAGAATATCCGCCAGCTCCGCGGCAAATTCATTTGCTCCTCCCACATGCCCGGACAGAATCGGGATGCAGAACCGTCCCATCTCGTCCATCACAATCACCGCGGGATCATGGCGCTTGTCGCGCACGAAGGGGGCGATGGCCCGCACCGCAATCCCGCAGGCCCCGATGAAAATCAACACATCGCAGCAGTTAAAATGGTCCGCCGTCCAGTCGCGGACCGATCCCTCGAGCCGTCTGGATAACCCCGTTTCATCTTCCGCGAATTTTCCGCGGTAAAACCACTCCGCACTCAGATCATTGAAAACCGACGCATCGATCAATTTCTTCTGTATTCTGTCCTCAAGCTTTAATCCGCTGCCCGAAAAACAGATTCCCGCAACTTTCATTTTATCTCCTTATATCCGGTATTGCCCGTCCGGTCATGAAGGATGGATTTTTCTGAACAATCTTATGATCCGGCCAGGCGGACCGCCCGCTTTACCAGAACTTTCTCCGGAAGAAAGGCATCCGGATCCGCCGGGGTTTCTGCGCAGGGTCTCCCGCACGAAAACCGGACGATGTATCCGCAGCCGTTCTCCACATGCCACGAAAAGTAATCCCGTCTCGGAACGCCGAGTTCGGAAAGAAGCGCCATGATCGTGCCGCCGTGAACAACGGCTGCCGCACGGACGGTCCGTCCGTCCGAATTTTCGTCGACGTCTTCGGAAAAGTCCGCGATCATCCGGCACATCCGTCCGAATCCTGTGAGAACCCGTCTGCGAAATCCGTCCTGAGATTCCCCGTCCGGAAACGGAAGGCGCCCTCCGCTGTCGATCCAGGTCTGATAATCCGTCCTTCCGCTCAGCTCCGTCCAGGTGTGATATTCGAAAGTCCCGAAATCAATTTCTGTAAATTCCGGAATTTCGATCATTCCGCATCCGGGGAACAGGATGTCCGCTGTCTGCCTGCAGCGCCTCATCGGACTGATGAAAATCAGATCCGGAGCGCCGCCGGACGGTACGGTTAAACGCGCCGCCTCCGACGGATCCAGCGGCTCGTCCGTTCTTCCGACGTACCTGCCCTCGAGATTGCCGCGTGTTTTCCCGTGACGGATCAGGCAGACTTCGGCGATCACGATTCCTCCGGCTTTTTGATAATCATGCCGATGCCGCAGATCACGCGGTACACCTCATCCGCTTCCGCCGCCAGTTCCTCGCAGACGCGGCCGAGCTCGTCCCGATACATCCGGTCGAACTGGTCCACAGGAACAACGCCGGATCCGAGCTCATTCGTCAGGATCGCGATGTCCGGATTTTTTTCACGGAGATTTTTCGCAAGGTCGGTCAGATCATAGTGACTCTCCATCGCCCGCTTGACGTATCGGTGAAAATGCTGAATCGCTCTGCACCGGTAGATGTCGCTGAACTGGCAGTCATCGCCGTCCGCCCACCCGTCCCGGATGTTCAGTTTTTCATTCGCAAATTTATATTTTCCCTGAAATGCGCCTCCGACTACAAGTATCACTGTTTTTCTCCTTTACAATGCTGACACCGCTGCGAAAGCGACCGTCATGATCAGCTCGCACCATGTCAGAAAATATCCCGCCAGATCGCCTGTAATACCGCCGAACCGGTCCTGCGCCATCCGCACGAAGAGAAACGTCCATATAATTCCTGCAAGGCCCGGCAGAATCATTTTTGCTCCGCCGACGCACATCATCAGAAAGATCGCGAGAACGACCCAGCCGGCCAGCACCGCGCTGACCTTCTGCCGCTCCGTCTTGTCTGTGGTCCCGGACAGCATCCCGTCCGGCCGCGCACTTTTCATGTTCATCACCAGAAGCCCCGAAAGCCCGCGGGAGATGATAAAGATGAAGCACGCTCCGGGAACGGCCTCCTGCAGAATTGCCGCGCTGCAGCCGTAGAATACGAGGAACCACACGATCCCGCCGGATACTGCAAAGGCTCCGGTGTGGGGATCCTTCATAATTGCAAGCCGCTTCTCCCGGGTGGAGCAGGAAGCGATCGCGTCCGTGACGTCAAGAAACCCGTCGAAATGGATTCCGCCTGATACCAGATAGGGAATGGCCACGTAAATCGCACTCTCCATGATCAGCGGAAATCCCGCCGCCTCCGATACGCGGGTCCAGATGAGCAGGAGAACGGCAATTGCGGCGCCCACCGCCGGAAAAAAGCAAAACAGCCGTTTCTTCGACTCCGCGTCCCATTTGATGTGCGGCATCGGTATCCGTGAATACAGGGAGAACGCCATCACGAGGCTTCTCAGGTACGTCATAACGACAGCTCCGGATGGCCCGGACGTTTGACCGGGATCGGAATGCCGTAAACGACC
>ONLT01000179.1 GCA_900318755.1 uncultured Eubacteriales bacterium | reverse complement strand
TCCCAGAAGCGGCTGCGCCGCCTGCGCAATTCCCATCACGAGATTGATGCAGATCAGGGACCAGTTCATGATGATCGTATAAACGGCCGCGCCGTCTGTCCCATAGAGTTTCTGCGACTGCGCGATATAAACGAACGTGACAATGCCGGAAGAAGATTCCAGCACCAGAACACTGGCTCCGTTGCTGACCGTCGGCAGAATTTCCTTCAGACTGACCGCGCTTCTTCTGAACCGGATGTGCATTTTTTCGGCGTAAGCGAAGACGATATTCAGTCCGCATCCCAGCCCGGAACAGAGCGCCGTCGCAAAGGCCGCTCCGAACATTCCCCATCCGAACCCGAACACGAACAGAAAATCCAGCGCAACGTTCATGCCGGTTCCGGTGATCGTTGCGATCATGGCGATGGTCGGATGATCCTCGTTTTTCATGAAGCACAGCATGACAATGTCCATCATAAAGCCCGGAATATACACCAGCATCACCCGCAGATAAGACATCACATATTGAATGTTGCTGCTGTTCGCACCGAGAAAAAACGCGAAAGGCCGTGCAAACAGGTTCAGAATCACCGCCGCGGCGACACCGAAAACAATCGTCGCAAATACGGCCGTGCTGAAGATCCGGTCCGCCTTCTCTCTCTTATCCTGTCCGACTGCGATGGCGTACCGGCTGCATCCTCCCATGCCGAAAAGAAATCCGAAAGCATAGGTGACCGTCAGCACCGGCGTGCAGACGCCCATCGCCCCGAGAGCGACGGCCCCGAGCTTTTGACCGACGACAAACGTATCGGTAAATGTGTAGACCGCCATCAGCATCATGGACAGCATACTCGGGACGAGATATTTTCTGAAGTTCTCAAGTGTTTCTTTCTGACGATTTCCGGTGATGGAACGTTCTGCTGCCATTTTTCTCCCTCCTGCGCGCAAAAAAAGCGCCGGATAAAATGTCGACTGACACGACATCTTATCTGGCGCTGAATTACCTTCAGTCCGCTCCGGCTACATCTGCAAACCGCAGAGTGCCTTGCCCGGCAGTTTTCATTCTAAGACAGAAAGCTGCCAACCGATGCACACGATTACAACATGTGAAATCTTACCTGTTTTTTTCGTCAAAGTCAAGAAGCAGGCCGCATTTTTAGAACGCGCTTCTTAGAACGTGCCTGTTAGAACGCGTCTTTCCCGGGATACACCGCGGCATCTCCCAGTGCCTCTTCGATCCGGAGCAGGCGGTTATATTTGGCGACACGCTCCGTTCTGGCCGGAGCGCCGGTCTTGATCTCCCCGGTATTCAGGGCGACGGCAAGATCCGCGATCGTCGTATCCTCCGTCTCGCCGGAGCGGTGGGACACGATGGCTCTCATTCCCGCTCTGTGCGCCATCCGGACCGCGTCAATTGTTTCACTGACCGATCCGATCTGATTCAGCTTGATCAAAATCGCATTGCCCGCGCCCAGATCGATTCCTTTCTTGAGACGCTTCGTATTTGTGACAAAAAGATCGTCGCCGACGAGCTGAACCCGATCCCCGAGTTCACGGGTCATCTTCTGCCAGCCGGCCCAGTCCTCTTCGTCCAGTCCGTCTTCGATCGAGCGGATCGGATACTTTCCGACCAGGCTCTTCCAGTGATCAATCAGCTCATCCGTCGTGAAATCTCTCCCGGACTTGGGCTGGTGATAAAAACCGGTTCCCTTCTCACTCTTCCATTCCGAGGACGCTGCGTCAATCGCGAGAACAAAATCCTCGCCGGGCCTGTACCCGGCTCTCGTGACCGCCTTGAGGATGTGCTCGATCGTATCCTCATCGCCCGAGAGATCCGGAGCGAAGCCGCCCTCATCTCCGACGGCCGTCGTTCTTCCCTCTTCCTTCAGAATCTGCTGCAGCGCGTGGTACACTTCGACGGACCAGCGCAGGCCTTCCCGGAAATCCGGAGCCCCGACCGGCATGATCATAAATTCCTGCGTATCCACAGAATTCGAAGCGTGCGCTCCGCCGTTCAGAATGTTCATCATGGGAACCGGCAGCGTATTGCCGCTGATGCCTCCGAAGAACCGGAACAGCGGAAGATCCAGCGATTTCGCCGCCGCATCCGCCGCCGCGATGGAGACGGCGAGGATCGCGTTCGCGCCAAGACCGGACTTGTCCTGCGTCCCGTCCAGATCCAGCATGATCCGGTCAACCGCATACGTATCCGAAGCATCCGCGCCGGCAAGCGCTTCCGCAATCTTTGTGTTGATATTGCCTACCGCTTTTGAGACGCCCTTTCCGCCGAACT
>ONLT01000181.1 GCA_900318755.1 uncultured Eubacteriales bacterium | reverse complement strand
CTCGCCCGGAGCCTTGACGACCCGGATGACATTCAGACCGAACGTCTCCGCCATCTCCGCCATCCGTTCACTGAATACGCCGAGCACAACGACGATCACCTCGTCGCCGGCGGAAAAACAGTTCTGGATCGCCGCCTCCATCGCGGCTGTGCCGGATCCGGTGAGCACCATGACGTCTTCCTTCGTCTTGAAGACCTTCTTCAGATTCGCGTTCAGTTCCTTTGTTATCTGCTCAAACTCTTCCGAGCGGTGATAGATCACCTGTCGGTCCATCGCCTTGATTTCTCTCTCCGGCAGGGCTGTCGGCCCGGCCAGCAGCAGGATATCTTTTTTCATAAGATCAGAATTCCTTTCTGTATGATTTTCTTTCCGTCGACGACAACGTCCGGCTCTCTGAAAACGCAGTCGATGTGAACCGAAGCGTCGCTTTCTCCGCCCTGATCTTTGTTGAATCCGAACCCGAAGTGGCAGGTTCCGTAAGCGCCTTCATCCTCCAGCATGGACCCTTTCAGAACCGCCCTGTCATTCAGCCCGATTCCGAATTCGGCCAGCGTATCATTTGCGGAGTTCTCTTCCGTTTTCAGCAGCGCTCTGAATGTTTCCGCCGCCGAGCCTCCGGAATAATCGACAATTTTTCCCTTCTCGATCTTTAAGATCACCGGTTCCCGCAGCACTCCGATTTCCGGCATCGGTATGCTTCCGTCCACGACCACCACACCGCTGCTCTGATCTTCAATCGGAGAAACATTCACCTCAATATTCGGCGGTGATCCCCACGTTCCCGGCATCCTGCAGACGCCCGAAACTTCGTTCCCGATCCGCCCGGCCGTCTGAACCGTCATGTCCGTTCCCGCGTCGGTTGTAATTTTTATTTCGCCGGCATCGGTCAGAACCTTCTGAAGCGTTTTTACCGTCTCATAGATTCCGAGAAAATCAGCGTCCAGCGCGCCGCCCTTCTTCATCATATCCCGGGAATAATCCGGCATGCTGATAAACCGGGCTCCGTTTTCATTCGCACGAATTCTCGCTTCTGAATGAGACAGCGAGAACCGGGTCGGCGCAAAAATGACATCCGCTTCCTGCATCGCCGCGGCGATCGCGTCCGTCGGATTCTCACCGTGGGTGCTCCTTGGTTCCATGATGCAGATGCTGTATTCCGCCCCGATGCTCTTGATTGCATAAGCAAGAACCTTCGCAAGCGCCAGATTGTCCGTGTCACAGACGATGAGCGCCCGTTCCTCCGGTTTCAGCCCGGCATTGATTCCGGCAAGGCGAATGGCCCCGTGAAGCATTTCGATCTCTTCCAAAATATCCTCCTTCCGGTTAGTCCGTAACCTGTTCCAGCTTTCCTTCCGCGGCGGAGCGGTAGATCGCATCCGTAATCTTCTGCACCTGATAAGCATCCTCAAGGTCCGGAAACGCCGGCTGTTCATCTGCCGCCGCCCGGATAAACTCATACAGGCTGGCGATGTGGTATCTGCTCCAGGAAATGGTCACGCGGGGCGGCGGGAATACCGCTTCTCCTCCGTACTTCTGCGTCGTCTCGATCGCCTTGAATCCTCCGTACCCTCCGATCGGCTCTTTCGCGTCTTCGTTATTGAAGTAATAGAGCACATTCGCGTTCTCATGATTGAACTTCAGGGCGCCCTTTTCCCCGTAAATTTCAAAGGAAAAATCGATGCCGGAGCCTGCCGCGACCTGAGACAGAAGCAGATTGCCGATCACATCCTGTCCGCAGGTCAGCTGCGCGTTTACAACATCTTCGATTTCAACCGGGACTTTCTTTTCCGGATTTTCCTTAAGCGGCCGCTCCTTAAAATGCGTTCTGGTCTGTGCGAACACCTCTGTGACATCCCCGATCAGATACCGGATCAGATCGATCGAATGGGTTCCCATCGCATAGAGAACGCCTCCGCCCGCGAGTTCCTTTCTGGACTGCCAGCTGATGCATCGATTCGGATCAAGGAACTCACAGCCGTAATAATTGAATGTGAAGTGAATCAGTTTTCCCAGAACTCCTTCGCTGATCAGCTGTTTCGCGCGCATCACCGCCGGAACAAACCGGTATTCAAAGGCGACCCGATTCGTCCGGTCATAGCCGCTGCTCTCCTTAAAGCGGATCACCTCCCGCGCGGAGGCCAGATCCGTCGTCAGCGGCTTCTCACAGTAGATGCATTTCTTTTCCTTCATCGCCAGGATCAGCAGATCTTTGTGCCGGAAATTCGGACCGCAGATGTCGACGATATCCACCGCGGGGTCGCGGATCAGATCCTCCGCCTCCGTGTAATACCGATCAAACCGCACGGGCAGATCTTCCGGCTTTTTCGTCGTCGCGACCGCGTATAAATGAACCTCCGCGTCTGTGCTGTAGTAAAATTTTACCGCCTCATAGCACATCGCGTGCATTTTCCCCATGTATCCGAACCCGACGATTCCAACATTTAATATCTTTTTCATATGCCTCCGCCATTTCCTATTTCAGCGCTTCCATCACGGTCAGCGCATAAACCTTCGACGCCTCTTTTACTTCCGAAATCAGGACCGATTCGTTGGGCATATGAGCCAGAACGCCGGTGCCGGGTCCGTACAGGACCGTCGGAATATGCGCGATGTTTGTGAGAAAATCCGCGTCATCGTGCTGCGGCGTCCCGTAGAGGGGACATTTCTTGCCGATGCCTTCATGGGCCCGGATAATCGCCTGAACAATGTCCGCGTCCTCGTCCACGATCGACGGATTGGAATCATAGGTCAGTTCCACATCCGCCGAAAACGCCGGATCTTCTTTTTTGAGCCGTTCAAAAATCTCATGAATCTGCGACAGGAAAAGATCTGCATTTTCTCCCGGTACGGTAAACCGCGAGCACTTCAGCGTGCAGGTATCCGGAACGACGCTCGAGCGCACCCCTCCGTGAATCACGCCCGGATTCACGGAGCCGCTTCCGGTCCATTTATTTACGCCCGGCTTGATTTTTTCCAGTTCCTGCGCCACGCGCGCCATCATCAGAATTGCGTTTTTCCCCTGTTCCGGAGTTGCGCCATGTGCCCCGACCCCGTGTGTTGTGATCAGGACCTCCAGCATTCCCTCGCACGCGAGACAGACGTGAAGATCCGTATCCTCTCCGTTTACCGCCATATCACCGGTAAATCCGTCCTGAAGCGCAAGCCATGTCCCTTTCCGGCGAACATTCTGGACCTCCTCCTCGACAGGATACATCAGACAAATTTCCCCGGCGAAATCGCTGCCCGCTTCTTTCACCGATCTTGCCGCCGTAATCTGTGCGGCAATCGCGGCTTTGCAGTCCGTACTTCCGCGGCCCCAGACCCGTTCTCCGTCGATTTTTCCGGAGAGCGGATCGTCGTCCCAGCCCTCCCCCAGCTCAACCGTATCCAGATGGCTGTTGAAAATCAGACGCTTGCCCGGGCGGTTTCCTCTGACATAAGCGAAAAAGTTTCCGTGCCGGTCGATTTCACAGGAAAAGCCCAGATCCGTGCAGTATTTCATCAGGAAGTCCGCGAGCTGTTTTTCATTCCCGCTCACGCTTTCAATCTGTACCATACGGGACAGGAGCCGGATCATTTCATCTGTATTCTGATCGACATTCTTTAATACCTGATTCATTGTCTTACCTGCCTTTTCTATTATAATTTGCCGTCATCGATCACGCCTGTCTGCAGAGGGCGATCATGCCTGTCTGCAGCGGGTGATCACGCCATCAGTTTCGGGATGATCGAATTGATAAACGTATTCAGTGAGAACAGGACGGTCAGCGCGGTCACAACACCGAAAATAATATTCTGTACTTTCGTGTTGGCATATTTTCCCATGAACGCCTTCTTGTTGCAGAGAACCCAGCAGAGAATAAATACCAGCGGAAGCGCGATCCCGTTCAGGGCCTGAGCCGTGATGATCAGCTGGGTCGGCGAGGATCCCAGCGCCGCGATAATGATCAGCGGAACGATAAACACCAGAAGCGTGACGCCCAGATTGTGCTTCGCCTTCGGATCTTCGCTCACATGAAACGCTTTCGGAAGCAGCATGTTGTGGAGCGAGATCTGATAAATAACCGATGAAAACGCCGCCGCGAACAGACCGACCGAGAAGAACACACCCGCGAATTTTCCAAGAATCGGAACGAGCTGCAGCGCCATCTCGCCGGCGGACTTGATCTCGATGCCCTGCGGATGAAGAAGCGTTCCGGAACAAATAATGATGGAAGCGGTGATCAAAAAACTCACCGCCATATTAAACCCGAGGCCGAAATTATTCAGATGAATTTCCCGGCTCTTATCGTAATCATTTCCGGCATATTTCTTTCGCAGAAACGCAGAATAACCGAGGACGAGGTTCGGCGTCACGGTCGTCGCCAGGAGCGACAGCGCCAGCACCGCGTTGCCTCCGGGAATCCGGAATGAAAAACCTTCCGATGCGACCTTTCCCCAGTCCACGTGGCTGGTGAATGCCGTCACAACAAACGCGACCACCATCATCACAATCAGAATCTGATTGATATTCTCGATCACTCCGTACCGTCTCATCAGAATGACGGCCAGCGCAACGGCGGACACGATAAACGCCCAAAACAGTGTGCTTGTGTTCGGGAAGAAATAGGTCAGCGCCATGCTCGCTCCGGAAAGGTTTCCCGCCTGAAACGCGATGGATCCGACCAGTATTACGATATACAAAAAGACCGCCCATCCTTTCCCGAGGTGTTCACGGATTCCCACCATGACATCCTCTCCGCATCCAAGCGCGATCCTTGTTCCGGGTTCCTGAAAGAAATAAGCGATGACGCAGGCGATCAGGATCAACCAGATACTTTCGTAACCGTAACTGGCGCCCTGTGTGGACGCGGTCGTGATCGAACCGGGGCCGATAATCGCCGCAGCCATTATCGCACCGGGTCCCAGACTTTTCAGATAATCCTTCGCCGTCAGTCTTCCTTCTTTTTTCATACGGCCACCTCCTCATAAATGCCTGTAAAAAAAAATGCGAAGAGGCTTTGAATGCGCCCCTTCGCTCATTGATTGAATTCATTATATTAAGCCGGTCCCGATTTGTCTAATTCCTATTTTGTGCTCATCTTATAACTGATCGGTTATAAGCAATTTACATTTCCGGCTGTTTCAACTATGATAAGAATCAGTTATGAGAACCGCAGATTTTTTCGAAGAAACAGGGTGTTACAAAATGGAACTCCGCCAGCTGTCGTATTTTAAGATTATTGCCGAGACCGAAAATTTTTCAGTCGCAGCCCGCAGGCTGAATATCTCACAGCCGTATCTGAGTCATACGGTCCGGACTCTGGAGGAGGAATTCGGGATTTCTCTGTTCGACCGGATCGGCAGGAGAATCCGGCTGAACGCGAACGGCAGAATTCTCTACCGGTACGCGGTCCGGATGCTGCAGCTTGAGCGTGAGGCGACAGAAGAGCTTCAAAGCGCCAAAAACAGTCCCGTCCGGACTCTGAAACTGGCCATGCTCAACACCACGAAGCTTTTTCCGGAACTGATCGCAAAATTCTGTGAGGAGTACCCGCAGATCAAGTTTTCCATCACCCGTTTTACTTCGATGGAAGAAATTCCGGACGGCTGCGATCTGATTATCCATACCTCGGACTCTCTGGCCTCCTCGTCAAATTCCTTCCGGCTTTTTGAAGAAGAGTGCCTTCTCGGCATGAGTCCTGATCATTTTCTGGCAAAGGAAGCGTTCATCACACGCGATATGCTGGAAAACGCAACATTCCTGATGCTTCCTCCTGAAAACACCCTGGGCGAACTGACACGCCAGTTTTTCAGGCAGATGAAGCTGACACCTCCGGTCTCCATGCAGTGCGACAACCAGCAGACCCTTGCCGCCTTTGTCGAGGCAGGGATGGGAATTGCCTTTTTTCCGAGCATCACCTGGAAAATTCCGGATCAGGGCATCATCCTGCGGAAAGTACAGAACCACACCCTGAAACGGAATATTTACCTCACTGTTTCTGACTCCGTGCCTTCTGATTCCATTCTGGCTTTTCAGAAGTTCATCACGGAAAACACTCGTCATCCGGAGGAATTCTGATTCGGCTGTCCGATCAGACTCCTCCGCGCATACCGCCCTTCTGTCCGCCTGCAGTCCCGGCGCCGCCAGAGCGCATTCCGCCACCGGCCATCTGATTTTCGAGACTGGCGACCTGCTCGCCGTTCACCGTGACCGTGCCGCCGTTCAGACTTCCTTCTCCATCGTAATCAAAGGCGGAATTCGCCGTGATGTCAACCGTGCCGCCGTTGATGTAAATGCTTCCGTTCGCGTCGATGGCGTCGGTATCCCCGGAGCCCATCCCGATTGTGGCATCTCCGCCGTTGATTGTGACGGACACGTCATACGCGCTCGATTTTGCCGTGGCGTTGATCCCGTCATCCGAAGCGGATATCTGAATCGTTCCCCCGTTGATGACGACGGCCGTGCCCTCGATGCACTCCGCTCCGGTCAGATCAAAGGTTCCTCCGCTGACTGCGATCGAATCGTTCGCTTCAAACGCGTCCGATGTGCAGTTGATCTTGTACGTGCCGCCTGTGACGGTCAGATCATCCTTGCAGCTGACGGCGTTGTCCGTCGAAGAGATCGTCAGGGTGCCTTCTCCGTTCAGCGTCAGGTCGTCTTTCGAAAAGATCGCCGCATCCGTGTTTATATCGCCGTCCGCTGTAAATGTCCCGGTAACCTCCAGCGTATTCTCTGTGCCTTCCGCTGTCGTCACGAACACTTTATCCGCCAATTTTATATAAATCACCGGCGCATCCGTGTTCGTCACACTCACTCCGTCAAGAACGATCTGTATCTTGGCTTCGTCCGCCGCCTCAACTGTAATTGTCACATCAGAGGCGCTTCCGCTGATCACATAGACTCCCTCTTCTGTGATGGTGATCGCTTCGCCGTCTGAGACCGTATACTCTTCCGCAGCGGTCAGATCCGCACTCTGCTCCAGATCACGGTCCGAAAAAAGATCCTCCGTCGATATCGTACCATCCGCAGTGACGGCCGAAGACAAATCCGACGAGGTGCCGGTGCCATCTTCCGATGACCCGCTCCCGGAGCTTTCCGATTGGGCGGATGCCTCTTCGGACGACGCACTCTGCCCGGCGGAAGAATCTGTTCCCGAAGCCGCCGCGCCGCAGCCGGTCAGACTGAGAATAAGTGCAAGCAGCAGTGCAGATGCGGTGCGGCCGGACTGAATCAGATAAACAAGAAACCCGCTGATGCAGAGCGCGGCGCCCGCGATCATCAGCCACGTCTGAAACACAGAGCCGGTGCCTGCGATTTCAAAAATACCGCGCATGGCGCTGCTCAGTGTAAGTGATGCTGCGCCTGTATTGTACAGGTTGACCGCAAACAGCCCCGGCAGCGGCAGCGATCTGCCCAAGGCCAGAAACAGATGCGGGACCGCGCCGGCCAGCAGCGACCCCGCGGTACAGGCCAGAAATGCTGCCCCTGTCAGGGCCCCGTTCGTGATCACACTGGTAAACAGGTTTTCCATCATGGTTGTCTCCTCCTCTTCGTTTTTCTATGCGGCTGTTCACAACTCTGCCGCGCATGCGTGCAGGCCTTCCGGCGATGCGAACGGCAGCGCAGCGCTCCTGCCTCCGGTCCGGTTCTGACGCGCGATCATCGTCCGGAACGCCGTCCCGTATTTCGAATAGGAGCACATCCGGATGCCGGCCGCATCGAGCGCCCGCGCCGTTGGAAGCGGCATCGCCTCAGGGATCTTGATCTCCATCAGCCGGTTTCCATGATCCAGAAGCAAAGTTCCGCCGGATCCGTGCGTGAGATCCAGATCTTCCGTCCGATAACGGATCTTTGCGTCAAATGTCACGCGGAATTCCGGATCCTTTCTTCCCGCCCAGGCGACCCGGTCATAGCAGATCACCATAACCGGCGAAATTCCCTTGTATCTCCTGAGAAACCGGTCAATTTCCCTCGCGATCTGCTCGCTGGTATAATCTGTGAACTTCTTTCGGATCCCGGTTGCGAGATACCGCACCGCATCTCCGTACGGCAATGCGATGCGCCGTTTGTAGACAACGTCCTGATATTTCTTCTTGATCTCAACGAAAGCGATCTGGTCCGGATCCGGAGCTCCGTACGTCCTCAGCCTGAGCTTCT